>CANMQR010000036.1 GCA_947499925.1 Neisseriaceae bacterium | reverse complement strand
GTACCCCAAGCTTTAGCATCTTCAAGAAGGATACTGGATAAACCAGCACCATAATTTTCTAAGAGTACAATCTCGGCCTGAACATTTTTATTTTTGAGGGTTTCTTTGATATGCTCTACGAATTTTTTAGCTACAGATAGAATACTATCTTTTAATTCGTTAGCGCCAATCATCTCAATTCCAAAAGTCATTTGCTCTAAGTTTACTACATGAGCAACTTTAAGCTTCGCAGTGCTATTAGATTTTACTAATTCGATAGCTTTATTTAAAATATGTTCAGAAATGTCTGAATTGTCAATAGGTACATATATTCTATTAAACATAATAAATCTCCTAAATATTAAACTTTCTCTATTTTTGCAATATTGAGATCAAGGTTTTTTTTACCAATCCCAATAAAGAAAATCTCAGCAGTAGTTTTCTTACCATCAATATTTAATTGTAACACTTTACCATTACCAAATTTGGCATGTTTCACCATATCCCCTATTTTTATAATTTCATCACAATTAGCAAGTGTAACCCTGGATATTTTGGTTTCTGGATTAGATACTTCAGTTGGAATTAGGTGGTGTAGGTCAATATCAGAGTTCACCAAACTAGAACACCCTATTTTACTAATACCTGAAATATTGAGGATTAATTCACTTGGGATTTCATTAACAAATCGTGATACTGGCGCTGAAATACGCTTACCCCACATTAGGCGACTGCACGCCCTTAGTAAATAGAGCTTTTTACATGCACGAGTAATTGCTACATACATTAGTCTTCGTTCTTCTTCGAGATTTTGTGGCGAATCAAAACAGTTCTCATGCGGAAACAAACCATCCTCAAGTCCAACTATAAAAACAACATCAAACTCAAGACCTTTGGCAGCATGAACTGTCATTAACTGTACTGGCTGTTCATAAATTTGGGCTTGACCTTCTCCAGACTCAAGTACGGCATGGGATAAAAATGTAGCTAAGTTGTTATTAGCTTCATCTTCGGCCTTGAAATTAGTTGCGGCACTAACTAGCTCATTAAGATTTTCTAAGCGTTCAGCCCCATTTTTTTTATCAAGACGATACATGTCAGCAATACCGCTGTCTTCTATAACCAAACTAATTAAGTCAGGTAGGCTTAAGTCTTTTTGATCCAATTTCTGAATTAAATTAGTGAATTTGGCTAAATTAATACCTGCTTTGCCATCACTTAAACTACAAGCTTCAAATAATGAAGTATTTTTTTCATTGGCAATATTTTGTAAGTTCTCAATTGCTTTGGCACCCAAACCACGAGCTGGAACATTTACTATGCGTAGAAATGCTTCATTATCATTTTTGTTTAGAATAAGTCTAAGGTAAGATAATACATGTTTTACTTCTTGACGATCAAAAAAGCGAAGTCCACCATAAACTTTATATGGAACCCCTTCAGAATAAAATAATTGCTCAAAAATCCGTGATTGGGCATTGGAGCGGTACAAAATTGCGATTGATGATGTGCTTTTACCTGAGGCTAAAAGTGATTTTATCTCATCTGTTACGAAGTAGGCTTCGTCTTCTTCAGTATAGCCTTCATATAAGCTAATCTTTTCGCCATCACTTTTTTGGGTCCATAGTGTTTTTCCAATACGCTCGTTATTTTTATCGATAACTGCATTTGCTGCTGAGAGTATATTGGGGGTTGAACGATAATTTTGTTCCATTCGAATGGGATCTGTTATACGAAAGTCATGCAAAAAAGTCTGCATATTAGCAACCCGCGCACCACGAAAAGAATAAATAGACTGATCATCATCACCAACAGCAAACATGTTTCCACATGAGCTACCGAGTAATTTCAGCCATTGGTATTGTAAATGGTTGGTATCTTGAAATTCATCAACTAGAATATGTTTGAATTGAGTACGATAAATATCAAGAACATCTTTATTAACCGATAGCATTTCATAGCTTCTAAGTAATAGCTCAGTGAAATCAACTAAGCCATCACGATTACAGATGGTCTCATATTCTAAATATAAATCCAACCAAGTTTGTTGGCGCATTCCGTTGGGAGTTATTTGATTAGCTCTTAGGCCATGCTCTTTTTGATGATTGATGAATTTCTGAAGTTCGCGTGGCGAATAGTGATCTTCATCTAAATTTGCTGCTTTTATAACTCTTTTAAGTAAATTTAGTTGATCTTGTACATCAAGTATTTGGAAATAAGCTGGTAATCCAGCTTCTTTATGATGTTTTGTTAATAAGCGTAATGAAATTGAATGAAATGTGCCAATCCACATTAATCTAGTATTAACTGATAATTGGCTCGATACTCGATTAAGCATCTCTTTGGCTGCTTTATTAGAAAAAGTAACTGCTAATACTTCATGTTCCTTTAATTGCTGCTCGTTAATTAACCAAACTATGCGAGTCGTCAGAACTTTTGTTTTACCACTTCCAGCACCTGCTAATACAAGCATGGAGCCATCATTATGCGTTACAGCACTTAGCTGTTTTTGATTTAAACTTGCTAACAAAATTTTGTCTCCACATAACTATCTGATAAAAGTAATATAGTATATCATAATTTTATCACAGATGTTTGTATGTAAATGTATAAACTTTCTGATACAATGAAGTCTTGAATGTTATAAATAATTTTATCACTTATTATTAAGGTATCATTTATGCAAAACTATCCAATAAAAAATCTATATCAAGTTATTGAAAATAACGTAAGAAAAGGAGCGAATAGAACCATTATTTTTGAAGAAGATTTAAAAATTAGTAATCTTGAATTCAAAAGTCGTGTAGATTCTATAGCATTGTTTTTACATAGAAATGGTATCAAACCTCAAGATAAAGTCGCTTTGATAATGTCAAACTCATGGCAGTTTATTGTGAATCTATTTGCAATTAGTAAAATTGGTGCCATAGTAGTACCAATTAACAACTTTCTAAAAGAAGATGAGTTAGCCTATATTCTTACTGATTCTCAAGCAAAACTTCTATTTTGTTCTAATAAATTTGCGAATGAAACCAAAAACTTGATGAAGAAGACTAATCTAGATAAGATGGTTTGGGTTGATGGATTTCCCTTAGAAAATGAGAAAAATATCGATTATAGTAAGCTTTTTGCTATTTTTCAAGGCTCTGAAGATGCTTATGACTCAAAGCTTGAAGATACTGCTTTGATTGTTTATACTTCAGGTACTACAGGTAAACCAAAAGGTGCGATGCTATCTTTCAAAAATATATTCGCTGATTGTATTGGTTCACAAAATCTTATGAATATTACAGATGGTAAAATTAAATTATTATGTTATTTACCGATGTTTCATGCTTTTACGCTCACTGTAACAGTTCTTTTACCTATATATACCAATAGTGGGGTTATTGTTATTCGTGCTATTGCGGGAATTAAAGACTTCAAAAATTTACTAAAACAACTTTTATTGAAGCGCTGTACATTTTTCACAGGAGTTCCAGATATTTATAATGCGATGGCAAAAGCTAAATTGCCGTGGTATTTCCATTGGTTTCATAATGTTAAAGGATTTATATCAGGTGCTGCACCATTATCTGAAGAAGTACACAATCGCTTTAGTGCGTCATTTAAGCGTGGAAAATTACTTGAAGGATATGGGATTAGTGAATGTTCTCCGGTAGTTTCTTGTAATTCTCCAAAGGCAAATAAAAAAGGTTCTGTTGGTCAAGCTTTGTCATGTTGTACTGTTAAAGTATTTGATGAAAATATGAATGAAGTGCCAGTTGGTGAGACTGGTGAAATCTGTGTTAAGGGGGATAATGTAATGCAAGGTTACTATAATCGCCCCAATGATACTGCTGAGGCAATAGTAAATGGCTGGTTTAGAACTGGTGATATTGGAAGAATTGATAGTGAAGGATTTATCTTTATTGTTGATAGAATTAAAGATTTGATAATTCATAAAGGCATGAATATCTATCCGCGTGAAATCGAAGAATGGCTCTACACTCATGAGAAAGTTAATGCTTGTGCAGTAATTGGAGCAAAAGATAAAGATGATAATGAAATTCCTATGGCATATATTGAACTAAAAGAAGATGTAATGGCGAATGAGGCTGAAATAAAAGCCTTTTTACAGCCTCATCTTGCAGCATTTAAAATGCCTAGGAAGGTGTTTTTTGTGGAAAAACTACCGCGTAATGCTACGGGAAAAATACTTAAACGTGAATTAAGAGAATTAGCCAAAAATGGAGAAGTTAAATGATAAGAACTAGATTCGCCCCATCACCCACAGGTTTTTTGCACATTGGTGGTGCGAGAACTGGGTTATTTTCTTGGGCGTATGCACGGCATAATAGCGGTCAATTTATTCTAAGAATAGAAGATACTGATATTGAACGCTCTACCAAAGAGTCTGTAGATAGTATTATTGATGCAATGGATTGGTTGGGTTTAAATTATGACGAAGGGCCATACTTTCAAACTAAGCGGATGGAGCGCTACAAAGAAGTTATAGCAACAATGGTTGCTAAAGATCTTGCTTATCCTTGTTATTGCTCTAAAGAAGAGCTTGATGCTATGCGTGAAGAACAAATGGCTAAAGGACAAAAACCAAAGTATGATAAACGTTGTTTACACAATAAAGTAGTCAAGCCTAATATAAACCCTGTGATACGTTTTAAAAACCCAGATTCAGGTTGTGTAGTATGGGATGATCTAGTTAAGGGCAGAATAGAAATTAATAATTCTGAGCTTGATGATTTGATTATTGCTAGAAGTGATGGTACACCAACTTATAATTTTTGTGTGGTAGTTGATGACTTAGATATGCAAATTAGTCATGTTATTCGAGGTGATGACCATGTTAATAACACCCCACGGCAAATTAATATCTTATCGGCGCTAGGTGCTACTATTCCATTATATGCGCATACTCCCATGATACTTCGTGAAGATGGTCATAAGATGTCGAAACGAACTGATGCAGTTAGTGTAATGCAATATCGCGATATGGGTATTTTACCGGAAGCTTTGTTAAATTATCTAGCGCGTTTATGCTGGGGGCATGGGGATGATGAAGTATTTAGCTTAGAGCAATTTATAAATTGGTTTAGCTTAGATAATATTTCAGGTTCACCAGCGCGTTTTGATATCAAAAAATTACTTTGGGTGAATTCTCAGCATATCAAAACCTACCCTAATGACAAACTCGTTGATTTAGTAATCGATGTATGGACTCGTAATAATGATACAGTATTAAAAGATGTAGAGAATAATCAATATCTAAAATTAGCTGATATAATAGATTTTATTAAGCCACGAGTTGATAATATAAATATTCTAGCTTATCAATGTAGTTATATGTATAAACCACTTATTGTAACTAATGAAGACAGAGAAACCCACCAAACTGCTAAAACTCATGAGTTATTGTCCAAATTTGGTACTGGATTAGGTCAGTTACCAGAGTGGTCATTAGATGCGATAAAAGCATATATAAAAGAGTTTTGTGTAATAGAGTGTATCAAGATGCCAGAACTAGGTATGCCATTAAGGTTGAAGTTATGTGGCACTACCCAAACCCCATCATTTGATAATATAGTATATCTTCTGGGGCAAGCTGAAGTTACAAAGAGACTAAATAGCTAATATATTGATATAAATAGGTGTAACAAATGCATGCTACTCGAATTGAAATTGATACTAAGCAATTTATTACAAATTTGCAGGCAATTCGAAATAAAGTATCAAGAGTTAAAATTTGCTTACCATTAAAGGCCAATGCTTATGGGCATGGTATCTTACAAATGGCACAAGTTGCCCTACAGTATGTTGATTATTTAGCTGTTGCTTTTATGGAGGAAGGGCAGTTATTGAGAGATAGTGGTATTACCATTCCAATTTTGGTATTTGGTGCTTTTGGTAGCGAAGATGTACCTGGGCTTGTTACTAATAAATTAGAAATTACCATCTCATCTATCTTTAAAGCAACTCAAATTGCTAACTATTGTAAAAATTCAGGTCAAAGAGCAAGAGTACATATAAAAGTTGATACTGGAATGAATCGAGTTGGGGTTAGAGTTGAAACTGCTCCTGAATTGCTAAAATATGTTTTATCATTGCCAGAGTTAGACTTAGTAGGTATATATTCACATCTAGCTACCGCTGATGAAGATGATAGAACATTTGCTCTAGAACAAATCAATAGGTTTAAACAAGTAGCAGGTTTAGCTAAAAATCTCAAACCCAATATAGTTTGCCATTTGGCGAATTCTGCTGGAGTGTGCTACTATACAGATAGTTATTTTGATATGGTACGTCCTGGTATTCTTAGTTATGGTTATTTTCCAAGACCCCTCGATATACATAATACCGAGTCTTTGTCTCAAATAAAACCATGTTTTAGTCTTAAGTCTCGGGTAATCTATACTAAGATTGTCGAAAAGGATCAAGGCATTAGTTATAATCATAGGTATATTACCAAAAATCGTACTCGAATTATTACAATACCTATTGGCTATGGTGATGGCTATCCGCGCATCTTATCTAATATTGGAGAGGTTATTTTAAGAGGACATAAATACACTATTTCTGGAACAATATGTATGGATGTGTTAAT
>CANMQR010000035.1 GCA_947499925.1 Neisseriaceae bacterium | reverse complement strand
GGTCTCAGTATCTGATAGAATAATCTTCCCATCCCTATACGCCCAACTCAAATCACATCTAGATGCTATTGAATTTAATAAATCAATTAGACTTCCATCTTGCTGCGTAATCCTAACTTCATTACAGCTATCAGATGCAGTATCCTGAGTACCAGACAAATCAAGGATTGTTGGAACTCTTGTTAATTCGGTAATCCCATTTGAAATTGACTTCATTCCATAAAATTGTTTATCAATCTGAATTTGATTATTAAAAACTGGCGGTAGAAAATCAGTATTAGTTTGCATAATTACTTGATTTCCAAAATATCCAGTTGAAGTATGATCCACAAAATTATTCTTTTGAATAGATTTTGCCTGAGATAATTTCTTGGTTGCTGACGCAATCCCAGATTCAGTTTGTCCTATTGAATTTTGCACATCACCAGGCAAATGTGTAATCCCGCATGAAGCAACAAAACTTGCTAAAATATATATATTTAATATTTTCAAACCATTTTTATTAATCATATTATTTCCTACCTACTGGTTACTGGTGAATAAATTTCTAAGACATGATTACTATCATGCATTACCGCCATTAACGGCATCTCTGTATGTTGCGTTGCCTTAAGAACTTCATTAACCGCACTTTCAAAGCTACCGCTTATTGCCCAAGCTGTATCTATTGGATAATCAGCTTTTACATTCCACACTAATTGCCAACTCTGGCTATCGCACCATTTGGTGAATGCTCCACGAAGAGTCTTATCTTTAGGGGTCATAGACCATACGACTTTATTACTAGCAGTTATCGGTTTTGGAGTAATAGGCGAAATTGCATTGAACAACACAATTTTATCTTGGAATTTCCATTTATAGCCCAATTTTGGAGAAGCTTGATTCAATAAATCAGTAAGCGTGCCGTTATCAAGATAAATATAAACAGGTTCAGCTTTTAGAGCTGATTGCGTCACTAATTTGGCACTTAAATTATTGACACTATCTAATTCATTAATTAACTCATTTATATTATTAAACGTATGTTTAATCGTAATTTTGGTATCTAGAATATCTGGAGCATTTAATTCTGAGTCATCCAAACTATATAACATATCAGGATTATCAATTATGTTGCCTGCGGCATTTGATACCGCCCCTAACGATATTAGTATCGCTATAAATATAATTCTAAACATCATTTTAACTACCATTATCTAACAAAGTTTGTTTGATTTTATCAATCCCATATTGCGTCTCAGCTACCGTAATGCGCGATTTGATAACGTCACTAAAGGATTCAAGCGCCTTATTTATATTATTTGTAGTATCGTTCAAAAACTGTTGTAATTCGTTTTCTACCGATTTGTTTATTTGCTTACGCTCATTAAGATACTCATCTAGCTGATTTATATACATCTTTTTATCTTCAATTTCTTGCTTATATTTTTCACTTGGCTCAAAATTGTATTGCTTAACCAGAATATCCAAAATATTCCTAGTAACTAAATTGCTTAAGTTTTCTATAAACTCTGTATCTTTGACAATTCGCTTAGTAACTTCGTTTATCGAAACTGACGAATTATTCTCGGCATTTTGAATAGGAAAGATTGCCTTATCTTCCTTTGAATTAAGTAATTTTTTTAACATAACAAACTCCATTAATAATTAATCCATACTAAAACATATCTTGTATTTTGGGTATCAGCTCCCAATTCAGGTTTGGATACCAATACTCCATGTGTATCTAATATGCCATAAATTTTATTAGCTACATTTTTTGCATTTTGATTAAAGTAACTAATTTTGACCAAACTTTTTTTGTTACTACTATATATAATCGATTTAATCCGGGGATCATCAATAGTAACTTCTTCATCAATTAATAAATCAAATTTCATAACTATAGATTGCTTAGGTATATCTATAACTTCAGCAGCACTAACAAATGAAATCAAACATAAAAAAACAATAATAAAACGCATCAAATATCTCACTCACATTGAACTTATGTCTTCAGGAGCAATTGTATAATATGATTTTGAGATTTTTTTGCGTAATGTACGCAAAAAATGGGGTAAATTGCCGTCTAGGCATTGGGAGGATTAGCGTAAAATAATTTAATTAAATACCTTAAATAAATACATAATAATTATAGTGGAGAGCATGGATCCCAAATTCTTTTTGAAACAGCATCTTGTTATTGTTTGGGATGACGAACAAACAGTAAAGTAACATCTGGTTTATTGTTTGGGATGACGAATAGACAGTAAAGCAGCATTAAGTTTTGGTTTGAGATTTACGTACCGATTGAGAGACAGCATCTAGTTTTTGCTTGCATCAACTAGGTTGACACTAACTGTAGTTGAGATACCTTTTTCTTGCATGGTAACGCCAACTAGTTGATTTGCAATCTCCATAGTTAGGCGATTGTGTGAAATATATACAAACTGAGTATTGGCTGATAACTCCTGTACCAAACGACAAAAACGAACCGTATTAGCGTCGTCAAGTGGAGCATCAACCTCATCAAGTAAACAAAATGGCGCAGGGTTTAGGCTAAAGAGTGCAAAAATAAGACTCATTGCAGTAAGCGCTTTTTCACCACCAGATAATAAATGAAGCGAAGTGTTTTTCTTACCTAGTGGTTCAGCATAAATTTGTAACCCAGCAAGCAATATATCAGTTTCGGTTAATTCTAATCTAGCATTCCCGCCACCAAATAAAATCTTAAAATAATGGTTAAAACTTTGACTAACCCGAGTGTAAGTATCATTTAATAACCTACGGCTCTCACTATCAATTTGTCCTATTGCTGATTCTAGTACCATACCAGCATCTCTAAGGTCATTTAACTGCATAACCAAATTATCATATTTTTGTTGTGACTCGTCAAGATCCTCAATAGCTTTTAAATTTACTAAGCCCAAAGCTTCAATTTGAAGACGCTGTTTCTTTATGCCATCTTCTATTTGATTAAGAGTTAATTTATTAGAAGCTAATATTTCACTAACATTATAATCAGCAACTTCTAATTCAATTATATTCGCTTCTAGATTTTGAATCGACAATCGATACTCTTGTTCTTTTAGAATCAAAGCATTTAGTTTTTCTTCAAGAGTTGTTTTTTCAGAATTCTGTTTATTTTGACTTTGCTTCATCTGGTTTTGTTTATCTAGTATTACTTGACATACTGCTTTTTGATGTTGAATATTTTCTAAAACTAAATTTATTTTTTGTTGGAGAGAATTAATTTCACTAGTCTCGTCATTCTGTTTTAAAGACTCAATTTCACTATCAAGGCCTTCCATACGGCTATGAACCCTAGATACACCTGACTCTTTTTCAACTATTAATAATGTTGATGATTTTAGTCTTTGTTCAAGTAATAAATTATCTGAATTTAACTGCTTAATTAATAAATTTATATCATCTATCCTAGTCTTTATCTCTTGATAACTATTTTGAAGTGTCTGATGAGCTAATTTAGCCAAATCATATTCATCCACTATTGATTTACAAAATTTACTATCACTAATCGTTTTTGATTCAAGAGTGCTTATCTCATCACTTAATATAGCTATCTCTTTTTGTAACTGCTCTTTTTCTTGATTCATCTTAGTTAGTTGTAATTGATTATTTAAATGAATTTGCTCTTGGCGCGTATACTCTAATTGTCGACTATGCACCTTGGTATTTAGGCTTGATAATAGATCCGTGTTTTCTTTAATTTCTAATTCTACAGCTGCTATACTATCCAATATTTTTTCATACCTAGTAATAATTTTATCTAGATGTTTTGATAATTTTGCTAGCTCTTCATTTAAACTCTTTAACTCATGCTGTTGTTCTAATACCTGAGAATTACCAAGATTTGCATTAAATATTACGTATTTATCAGTTAATAAATGACCATCAAGAGTTACAATCTTAGTATGCCCATCTTTTAGAAACTCTCTAGCCTCTTTGTAATCCATGGCTACTATATATTCATTTAAAATCGCTATTAAATCAGTACACTCATCACTCTTCACTACAAAAGCTAATGATTTTGGATCAAGTTTGATTTTGTTTTCACCCTTGCCAAACCATAGTGCAAGCTTATTCTCTGGTAATTTAAGTAAATCATCCAAATTATCCAATTTTGTAGCTGATAAAATATTACCAATTGCTACTTGGGTAGCAACTTCATAGCCTTTATTCACCGTAATCAAAGACCATAACAAACTACCTGGTGACTTCAAAATCTCATCTAACTTTTCTATCTTATCAGATTGTTTAATTAATTCATCAATAGTTACTATCTTGGAACTAAGGGCTGAAATTTGACGTTTTAATTCATTAATGGTATTTTGTTCAGATGTTTTTTGTAGCTCTAACTTTTGCCTAAAATCTTTTTTAGCAGCCAAATTAGTATTCAACTCTTTAATATCTTCGTTTAATTTACTAATCTCATCCTTAATTATTATATAACTACTATCAAGGCTAATCACCTTAGTATCAAAACCATTTAATCGCTTAAGAAGATTTTGCAATTGATTTTGTTTATGGGACAGCGTATTATTTTGTAGATCTATTGAATGTTTTGTTGTTTGTAATTTATTAGCTAAATCTATTACTTTGGTATTTGATATCTTATAATCACTATCAATATTTGCAAAACTTTTAGTAATCGTCTCTAGCTCCAACTTTTTCTCAACAAGAGTCTTTTGATTATCAGAAAGCATGGTTTTTGTCTCATTAACCGCACCATTTAAAAATTCAATCTGAGTTTTTATTTCAGGAACTGAAATCTTCAACTGCTCTTTTTCATTAAGTAGTTTTTGTATAGTCAGTTGGTTATTTTTTGTACGTTCATCTAGTCTAGTTATATTCAAGCGTAATTCATTAAACTCTTCATTTAATAATTGTAATTGCCTCTCCTCTATCGCTTTTTTCTGGTATAAATCATTAAATTCATTCTGACTTAGCTGCGATAGATTGGAAATATTAGCTAATTTCTTTTGTAAATCACTCATATTTTGATTTACTTCAGTTAAAGATACACTTGCTCTATCTATCTTAACGATCAATTGCGTTAGCTGTAAATGTAATAGTGTTGCTTTTAAATTCTGATATTCTTTTGCTGACTTAGCTTGACTTGTTAAATGACTAATACTATCTTCTAACTGCGATTTGATATCATCAAGCCTTACTAAGTTTTCTTTGGTATATTGAAGCCTTGATAATGTTTCTTTTCTCTTTTCTCTGTACTTAGATACCCCTGCAGCTTCTTCTAAGTACATCCGCAAATCTTCAGGTTTCGCATCAATAATCCGCGAAATCATTCCTTGCTCGATGACAGCATAACCCTTACTACCAACACCAGTACCTAAGAATAATTCAGTAATATCTTTTTTTCTTACATTTTGATTATTGATGAAATAACTAGACTCGCCATTTCTTGTTAGAACTCTTTTAATTGATATTTCAGAGTAGGTGTTCCACGCACTTGATAATAATTTCTGGCTATTATCAAAGATTAATTCCACACTTGCTCGAGATACAGCTTTTCGATTGATAGAACCATTAAAAATAATATCTTGCATTGATTCACCGCGAAGCTGTTTGGCAGAAGACTCTCCAAGCACCCAACGCACCGAATCAATCACATTAGATTTACCACAGCCATTTGGCCCTACAATACCAACTAATTGACCTTTGATATTAATTGTGGTTGGATCAACAAAAGACTTAAATCCAGCTAATTTAATCTGCGATAATTTCATTAGAAATTACTTTCCAATTGCTACACCCTCACGCCTTTTATCAGCAGCACCAAGCCATTCACTCTTAGTACGAATGATATTTACCTCACCGCTTACTAGATCCTGCTCTTTAATTTTTTCCCCACGCTTATTCATATCTGGGGCTAATTTTAGCAAATCAGTACCTGATTCAAAAGTAGGTAGAGCATTAGTCGCACATAGATTGCCATAACTTGAAGCCTGTAGTGGATTTTGCCCCATATCTAGCATCTGAATTAGACTTTTGGCTACATAACAAATAATTTGACTACCACCTGGCGAACCAGCTACAACAGTTAGATTATTATTCTTATCAAATACCAAAACAGGTGCAATTGATGAACGTGGACGTTTTCTTGCCTCAACTCGATTAGCAATTGGTTTACCATCTTTCATTGATTCAAAAGAAAAATCAGTTAACTCATTATTTAATAAAAACCCATCTACAAAGGTATGACTACCGAATTGATTTTCTATTGTCACCGTCATGGATACTGCATTATTATCTTTATCGACAATCGCAATAGAAGTTGTCCCCGGTTTTTTATTATTTTGATCTGGTGCATAAGTTTTACCAATACCTTCAGGAACCCCAGGAGCTGTTGGAACACTTAAAGCCTTAGTAGTAATTAATTTACTTCTCTTACTAATATAGTTTTTATCAAGTAGACCACTCACCGGCTGTTTCACAAAACCAGGATCAGCCAGGTATTGATTACGATCACTGAAAGCTAACTTACTAGCTTCTAAAAAATAATACACCCAATCAGGGTTTTGTACATTAGTAATATGTGATACATTACCATAAATTAACAGTAACTCTTCAAGCGTAACCCCACCACTACTTGATGGAGGTACTGAACAAATTTTATATTTATCGCGATACCAACTACACACGGGTCGATATGTAATTACTTTATATTTAGCTAAATCACTTAAATCATATAATTTGGTATTAGCTTTTTCATTAATTGCTTCAACAATATCACG
>CANMQR010000034.1 GCA_947499925.1 Neisseriaceae bacterium | reverse complement strand
TGTTGACCCCAAAAACTTTGACCCTAAGAATTTTGTTGAAGTAAATAATGATTTTTGTATAATTCCACCTAATTCTTTTGCCTTAGCTAGAACTGTTGAATATTTCAAAATCCCTAGAAATGTTTTAACCGTTTGTCTTGGTAAATCAACTTATGCAAGATGTGGGATTATAGTTAATGTGACGCCTTTTGAACCTGAATGGGAAGGATATGTTACTCTTGAATTTAGTAATACAACTCCATTACCTGCCAAAATTTATGCTAATGAAGGTGTAGCTCAAGTACTATTTTTTGAATCTGATGAAAGTTGTGAGACTTCATATAAAGATAGAAACGGTAAATATATGGGGCAAGTTGGCGTAACCTTACCTAAAGCATAATACAGCTGGAGTTCTACAGATGATTCGTAAACTTATTAAATTAGGACTTTTAGGGGGTTTTTTAGCTAATTCTACTTATGGCACGAATCTAATAATCCCAAAAAGCCTACAAAATAGTATGTCGGTAATGGTAATTGACACCAAAACCAACAAAGTAGTTTATGAACATCTACCAAATAAACCGCGCTTAATTGCATCAAACATGAAATTAATCACAACGGCTGTTGGGTTAGACCAGATCCATCCTGAGTTTAAATGGCATACCAAACTGTTTTATAAAGGCTCAATCAATAATGGGGTATTAGACGGTGATGTATATATATTAGGTGGCGGTGATCCTACACTTGATGATAGAGCACTAAACGAAATATTTAGTAATTTGGGCAAACTTGGGATTAAAAAAATCTCTGGAAATTTAGTTATTGATAACACTATCTTTAATAGCATACCCACATACTCAATGCTTAAAGTCGAAAATTATGATGTTGATACCGTATTTCCTGATGGATTAATTGTAGATGCTAATCAAACTGTATTTAATATCCATGTCAAAGCAAATACCACAACTATAGATAGTAACTTATATGGTTATAATATAAATAATCAACTAACAGTAGACCCTAACCAAAATACATGCAATGATTTAAGCCACCAAGTATCTTTCAAAGAAAGTACAGTCACTTTTAGTGGTAAAACCTCACGAGCTTGTAATAACCAGAAGCTTGGATTTAACATGGTAGACACCAAAAGTTATACCAAGATGGCATTAAAACGCACATTAAATAATTTATCAATTGAATTAAAAGGTAATATAGTCTATCAAAACGCCCCTGATAAGGCTATTCTTATCTATGATTATAGCTCACAAACACTTGAAGATGCTATGGTATACATGAATCACTACAGTGTCAATATAATTGCTGAAACAATATTTTTAAGTCTTGGAGCATTTACCACTAATAATGAAAACACTTACAAAGATAGTAAAGACATATATTATTCATTTATGAAAAAATTAAACATGTTAAACCCAAGTTTTCGCATTGAAAATGGTGCTGGATTATCAAGAACTGAATCAGTAACTGCAGTTGGAATGGCAAACTTACTTAAATATGAAAACAATTCACAATATGCAGCTATTTTTGAAAAAACCCTACCCCAATCAGGATTAGAAGGGACTCTAAAAAATAATTTCACTAAATTTGGGCATAGAGCTAAATTTAAAACAGGAACTCTAAACGATACCCATGCATACTCGGGATACTTCTTAAGTCGCCATGGCACCAAGTATATAGTAATTGCAATAGCTAACAATATCAACACTAACAGCCCTGCTCAAATGAATAAATTTAATAGCTTCGTAACTAAGGTTTTAGATAAATTGGATAAGAATTGACAAACTCAATATAGTTGAGTTATAATTTTGTCATACATGTAAACACAAAGGGGTAATTATGTTATTATCAGTTAGAGTTAATGAAGCAATTGGTAAAAAGTTAGAAAACCTATCGTTACAAACAAATAGGACAAAGTCATTTTATGTAAAAGAAGCATTACTAAGCTATATTGATGATTTTGAAGATATTTATTTGGCAGAAAGTAGACTTGAAAACCTAAAACTAGGAAAAGATAAAATTCTAAATTCAAAGGATTTCTGGAATGATTTGGAAAGTTGAATATCTAGCATCAGTAAAAAAAGATGTCAAAAAACTAGATATTCAAACCAGATTGCGAATAAAAAATTTCATTGAAAATAGTCTTGCTACATCAAAAGACCCTAGAGAACTTGGGCGAGCTCTAAAAGGAGAAAAGTTCGGAGAATTTTGGCGATATAGACTAGGTGATTATAGAATAATATGTAAAATCACTGACAATAAATTAGCGATACTAGTAGTGAAAATCGGGCATCGCAAAGATGTTTATAAATAATATGTGATAAAAAATATAGTTTATGCTATAATCTTTCCCTACCACTAATAAACCGTTTACATACGTTGGCGTTTTGCGCCGTTTTATATTAGAAATAGAATTTTAGGAATTGTATTATGAAAACATTCTCAGCCAAACCCTCTGATATCAATCACGAATGGTTTGAAGTTGACGCTAAGGACAAAGTACTTGGTCGACTAGCAGCAAAAATAGCTCACGTTTTACGTGGCAAACACAAAGCAATCTATACTCCGCATATGGATACTGGTGACTTTGTAGTTGTTACTAACGCAGATAAATTAGTTGTTACAGGTCGTAAGACTTTACAAAAAATTTATTACCGTCATACAGGATACCCTGGTGGTATTTATTCACGTACATTTAATGAAATGTTGACTAAAGCTCCAGAAAAAGTTCTAATCAATGCAGTAAAAGGCATGCTACCTAAAGGCCCTTTAGGATATGCAATGCTTAAAAAACTAAAAGTGTATGCTGATGCTAGTCATCCGCACACTGCACAACAACCAAAACAATTAGTAGTTGAATAAAGGATTTTGATATGAATGGACAATACTACTACGGTACCGGACGTCGTAAAAGCTCTGTAGCTCGTGTATTTCTAGCTAAAGGTGATGGCAAAATTGTAGTTAATCATAAAGGTTATGAAGAATATTTCTCACGCCCTACTAACTGCATGATAGTTCGTCAACCACTAGAACTAACAGAACACTTATCTTCTTTCAATATTATGGTTAATGTTGAAGGCGGCGGTGAATCTGGTCAAGCTGGAGCAGTTAAACATGGTATTACACGTGCATTACTTGACTTTAACCCAGAATTAAAACCAATTCTAAGTAAAGCAGGTTTTGTAACTCGTGATGCTCGTGAAGTTGAACGTAAAAAATGTGGTTTCAGAAAAGCACGTAGAAGAAAACAATTCTCTAAACGTTAATCTGATACTTACACAAGCCCATATAAAAGCCCGCATCTATTGCGGGCTTTTTGTGTTACAATAATTGTCACAATCTATTACACATGGAGCAAAAATGAATAAAATCGTAGCAAATGCTGATACTGCAGTACAGGACATATTTGACGGAGCAACTATTGCTTTGGGTGGTTTTGGGGTTTGTGGAATTCCTGAAAACTGTATATCTGCACTTGTAAAACTGGGAATCAAAAACTTAACCTGCGTATCTAATAATGCTGGTGTTGATGATTTTGGGCTTGGTTTGCTTCTTAAAAATCGGCAAATTAAAAAGATGATTTCAAGTTATGTTGGTGAAAACAAACTATTTGAGCAATTAGTTTTATCAGGAGAAATTGAACTAGAAGCTACACCTCAAGGTACATTAGCTGAGAAACTTCGCGCTGGAGGTGCCGGCATTCCTGCTTTCTTTACCCCAACTGGAGCAGGCACTGTAGTTGCCACAGCTAAAGAGGTTAGAGTATATAATGGGCGCAACTATATCTTAGAAGAATCTATCACGACTGATTTTGCCATAGTAAAAGCTTGGAAGGGTGATGCTCTAGGAAACTTAGTATATCGTAAGACAGCACGGAACTTTAATCCTATAGCTGCTACTGCCGGACGAATAACTATCGCCGAAGTTGAAGAACTTGTCCCAGTTGGTTCAATTGACCCTGATATGGTACATACCCCAGGTATATATGTAAAACGCATATTTCAAGGTAGTAATTATGAAAAACGTATTGAAAACCGTACGACAAGGAGTAACTAATGGCTTTAACTAGAGAACAAATGGCGTCCCGCATTGCCAAAGAAATTCAAGATGGGTATTATGTAAATTTAGGTATTGGAATTCCAACTTTGGTTGCAAACTATATTCCTAAAGATATGGATGTTATACTTCAAAGTGAAAATGGTATGCTAGGTATTGGGCCATTTCCAACTGAGGATGAAATTGATCCTGATCTAATTAATGCTGGAAAACAAACTATTACTGAAATGCCTGGTTCTTCTTATTTCTCAGCCTCTGACTCTTTCGCTATGATTAGAGGTGGTAAAGTTGATCTTACAATATTAGGAGCTATGGAAGTTGACGAAAATGGTGATATCGCCAACTGGATGATCCCTGGGAAAATGCTGAAAGGCATGGGGGGAGCTATGGATCTTGTTGCTGGAGCCAAACATGTAATTGTAGTAATGCAACATGTTGCAAAAGATGGCTCAAGTAAAATACTTCCTAAATGCACTTTACCACTAACTGGTACTGGAGTAGTTAATTTGATTGTCACTGAACTAGCAGTAATAGAAGTCACCAATGCTGGACTAAAACTACTAGAACGTGCCCCATGCGTCTCAGTTGAAGATATTATAAAAGCCACTAAAGCAAAATTAATCATACCTGATAATGTAAAAGAAATGGTAGTTTAATTACTTTAGCAAGCAAAGCATTTTAGGCATAAATCCCAAACCCCACACAAACAGCATCACGTGTTTGGGGATGGCAAATATAAAGATGATTCTAATAGCTTAAAATGGGATATAATATTATACTTAAAGTTTTTTAGGATTACTCATGTATTATTTTGTTGAACGATCAGTTGCTATACTTAAACCACGCCAACCATTTTTAGATTGGATTAACAATTCATTTGATGATTTAAACCAAGAGATTACCCTAGAAAGTATCAGGATTGATTGCAATTCTTATTTGATTCCTGAAGTTGAAGAAATTGAAGATGGGATTAACTTTGTAGATGAAAAATTTGCTGATTTATTTGCTCTAGAACTAGCCTCTTGGACTGAAGATGAAAACGCTTGGCCAGTTGACCTGACACTTAAAATGTTTTGGGAATGGTTTGATGTTGAAATTTACCCAACAATGGTAGATATTACTAATGATGAGCCTGAGAATACATTACACTAAAAAAGTACATGCAAACTAAACTAATTAATATAAAACCTCGCCTATCCAAAATATGGTTATTTGCTACATTATTAATTAGTTTGATTATTATATCTATTTCAATTTTTTTTGCTAGTTATTTAGGATTTATTTTTATAGCTTTATATTTTCTGGCATTTTCTTTACGAGCTAAATATCAACTAGAGATTGATACCCAAAACTCAAAATTCACCTTATATAAAAATACTAAGCCTTATGAAGCACTACTGATCAACTGTCGCCAAATAACTTTTTTATTAACTATGATTACTCTTCAATACAATAATTCCAAAATCACCTTACCAATATATATAGATAGCGTCCCAATCAATGAATATAAAAACTTACGGATGTTTCTACAATGGAATTAAATAATCTAATAACCAAGTTATTACAAAACCCAATCAATGATGATATTGATATCAAAAATCTTATCGAAAAATTCAATATTAATCCAACCTATCCAATAATATTAGTTGGAGGCACTAATGGTAAAGGCTCAGTGTGTGCCTATCTCACTACAATCCTAAGTATTGCAGGATTCAATGTTGGTACTTTCACTTCACCTCATGTATTTAATTACAATGAACGTATTTGCCTAAATAATAAGCCTATTGATAATGAAACACTTGAAAACACATTATCCGAAATAATTAGCCACACTAATTATATTGGCTTATTTAAGACTTTCACCTTAGCCGCACACAAAATCTTTATAAAACACAATGTCGATATTGCAATAATCGAGGTTGGCATTGGTGGACTTAATGATATAACCAATTTATTTGAACCAACTATTAGTGCAGTTACTAATGTAAATTTTGATCATATGGATATACTAGGCGATACTATTGATGCTATTGGCTATCAAAAATCTGGTATATATCGACACAATAACCCTGCTTTTTTTGGAGGCGATCATCCTCCCCAAAGTCTTATTGACCATGCCAACGCAATTGGTAGCAATCTTCAAATCTTTGGTACTGATTTTGGAGTAAAACGTCAAGAGCTTAGTTTTGATGTATGGTGTCACGATAAAACATTTTATAGCCTACCCTACCCATCACTCCGTGGTGACACCCAAGCTAATAACGTAGCTCTTAGTTTAGCAATTTTACATGAACTGAGAAACAACTTCCCAATAAGTACTGGGATGATAAAAACTGGGCTACTTAAAACAACCCTAATTGGGCGTTTCCAGGTGTTACCTGGTAGCCCTCAAATAATTCTTGATGTTGCTCATAACCCACACTCTGTAACCACTATGCTCTCAAATATGCTAAAATTACCGTTTGCACCACAAAATGTGGCAGTATTTGGAATTGCCAAAGATAAAGATGCACTTGAAGTTATTAAACTTTGTGCTGATAAATTTGATAAATGGTTTATTGCGAAAACAAATACCGATCGGGGAATAGATACCAATAGTATTGCAAAAATGCTAATAGATCAAGGTGTAAATAGCCAGAAAATTGTAAAATGTGATAGTATAGCTATGGCATACCAAAACGCTTCCAAAATAGAGAATGCCAGAATAATATGCTTTGGATCATTTCTGGTTGTTGAAGAAGCCCATAAAATG
>CANMQR010000033.1 GCA_947499925.1 Neisseriaceae bacterium | reverse complement strand
CTTGGGTAGATAAATATAATTATGAAAGACCTCATGATAGTTTAGGTGGACTTACACCTATGAAATATAAAGAAAAATATGGGGCTAATTTGTCTATTTTACAATGTGCATAAAATGGGGGCTTGACACACTGAACATAATTTTGATATAATTTATTTTCCGTGGTAAAATAATGAGTAAGAGTAACGATAATAATCTAGTAAAAAAGCATGATGAGTTGAGTCGGAAATTCCTAACAGATATTGGTACGGCAAGAGATTTTCTAAGACTTCATCTTGATAAAGATATTGTAGCAAAATGTGACCTTGATACTTTAACAATAGAGTCAGGTTCATATATTGAAGATGACTTAAAGAAATTCGCATCTGACATAGTATATAAGGTAGATTTGGTAGATAATACAAGTTGTGCTTATGTCTATATGCTGATAGAACATCAGTCAAGACCAGAAAAGCTAATGCCACTTCGGATACTAAGGTATCAATTGGCAATACTACAAAAGCACATTGATGAGAATAAGGTAGAGGGCGATCTACCATTAGTAGTACCGATGGTGTTTTATAATGGCAAAGCGTCTCCTTATCCGTACGCGACAGATATAAAAGAACTGTTTGCAGATAGAGAGATAATAGACAAACTACCGTTAGGTAATTTTGGATTAGTTGATTTGACAATAATGTCAAATGAAGAAATACTGGAACATGGTAAACTAGCATTACTTGAAATGGTAATGAAGCATATTCATGTTAGAGATTTTAGGAATGTGGTAAGATATTTATACAATGCAGTGTATATAGCTCATGATAATGAAATAAATAAAAGTCTTTTTAATAGCTTTTTACATTATCTAATAAATGCCAGAAATAAAGACGAATTAAAACCATTATTTGAACAAATTACAAATAATATTAATGAATACAAGGGGGATGTTATGACATATGCAGAAGAGTTAAGAAAAGAAGGACGTCAAGAAGAAAAGCAAGAAATAGCTAGAGAGCTATTAAAGTCTGGTGTTGATAAATCTATAGTTGCTAGAGCTTCACATTTGACAGAGCAAGAACTAGAACAAATACAAAATTCTCTAAATTAATTTAATACTTACAATAAATATTTATATTCATTAGGGCATGGATCCCAAACGCTGTCGAAACAGCATCAAGTTCATGTTTGGGATGACGTGTAGACGTTGAAATAGCAATACGTTCATGTTTGGAATGACGGAGAACCCTATATCCAAATAGATTTCAGTCTATCATAGTAACTTTCAAAGTGATAGTGCGCTATACTAGGTTAGCATTAAGCCGTAATAAAGAAGGAATTAAACCATTATCTCAGCATGGACAGGTTATACAAAAACCAATAGATCTATTAACTTAAGTGGAAGAATAATTAAATGAATATATTGTATATTAATCACTATGCAGGAAGCTTGAGCTATGGGATGGAGTATCGCCCTTACTACCTTGCTCGTGAGTGGGTTAACTTAGGGCATAATGTAACTATTATTGCTAGTAATATCTCACATCTTAGGACTCATATTGTTATTCCCGATGGGCAAAACTATTTAGCTGAAAATATTGATGGGATAAAATATGTTTGGTGTCGAACACCTGAGTATCCTGGTAATGGAATTAAGCGGGTTATTAATGTTTTTAGCTTTTTAAAGCGTGTAAGGAAATTAATACCATCTATTACTAAAGGTAAAAATATACCTGACAATGGCGGTTCTAAATTTGATATTCCTGATCTAGTGATCGCATCTTCAACTTATCCATTTGATACCAAATTAGCATCTAAAATTGCTAAAAAAACAGGGGCGAGATTCGTCTATGAAGTCCATGATTTATGGCCACTTACTCCTATCGAACTAAATGGTATGTCAAAAAGGCATCCATTTATTATGCTAATGCAAAGAGCTGAGGATTTTGGGTATAGAGTGGCGGATAAAGTAGTAAGCCTACTACCTAATGCAAAAAGCTATATGATGGAGCATGGGCTTGATCTAAATAAATTTATCTATATTCCTAATGGAGTATCAGTTGCAGATTGGGAACAGGCAAAAGAAGCAGTATCAGAAAATCACTTACATAAAATTAATGAAATAAAACAACAGTATGATTTCTTACTTGGTTATGCTGGTGGGATGGGGGAGTCAAATGCTCTTGATTTCTTATTAACAGCTGCTAAACAATTTGATAAAAATATAGCTGTAGTTTTGGTTGGTAATGGGGCTAATAAAGAAGCGTTGTTAAAGCGTGTAACTGATGAAAATATAACTAATGTATTTATAATGCCAGCAATACCAAAAGCACAAATTCCAGATTTTTTGGGGCGGATGGATGCTCTATATATCGGCTGGAATAAGCTATCTATTTATCGCTTTGGGATTTGTCCTAATAAATTGTTTGATTATATGTTGTCTGGGAAGCCAGTAGTGCATTCGGTAACAGCTGGAAATGATCTAGTGACGGATGCTAAATGTGGGGTGTCAGTGGAAGCTCAAGATGTGATGGCGATAATAAAGGCTATTAATATGATCGCGGGAGAGGGGCAGGGGCTTAGGGAAGAGCTTGGGGCGAATGGGCATGAATATGTTAAGATACACCATGATTATAAGGTTTTGGCAAAGAGGTTCTTAGATGAGACTATTTAGGGCAAGGGCATGGATCCCAGCCTCCGCTGGGATGACGGGAAAAAAGGCTGGGATGACGTATTTCTCTTGTCATTCCAAACATGAACAATTTGCTGTTTCGTCACGAGTTTGGAATCCATGCTCTAAAGATTGTTTTGTATCAGAATTGTCTGGCTTTGAGGGCAAGGGCATGGATCCCAGCCTACGCTGGGATGACGGAATGGAGGCGGTATGAGTAGGGTTTGTCATATTACTTCGGCACATCCACGCTATGATATTCGTATATTTATTAAGGAATGCATTACCCTTGCAAATGCGGGGCATAGTGTTAGTCTTATTGTTGCGGATGATATGCCAGATGAAATTAAATCAGGAGTTAGTATTTATAGTGTAGGTAAGCCAACTAATAGACAAGATAGAATGCGACATACTCCAAATAAAATCTATAATAAAATTCTTGAACTTAAGCCAGAATTTGTGCATTTTCATGACCCAGAACTACTTATAATGTGTCGTAAACTCACAAAACATGGTATCAAAGTAATCTATGATGTACACGAAGATCTACCAAAACAAGTAATGAGTAAACATTGGATACCTAAATTTATTCGCCCAATTGTATCAAAACTAGTAGAAAATATCGAAAAATATTGTAGTAAAAAATTCTTCGGAATAATTACAGCAACACCAATTATTGCTAAACGCTTTAGTAACTATAACCTAAACACTATAACAGTATGTAATTACCCGATATTATCAGAATTAAACCAAGTTAGTGTAGATTGGAATTCCCGAGATAATAGCTTGTGCTATATCGGTAGTATCTCTAAAACTCGAGGTATTATTCCAATAGTTGAGTCATTGGCAATAAGTAATCTCATACTAGAACTGGCAGGGCCTTTTAGTGGTGATGTTACCCTCGAAAAATTAATGGAACTAAAAGGACATGAAAAAGTAGATTACCTAGGAATAATAAATCGTCATGAAATTGTGAAATTACTGTCTCGAGTTAAAATTGGCCTAGTTACATTATTACCAACTCCTAGCTATATTGAATCACTCCCAATTAAAATGTTTGAGTATATGGTCTCAGGTATACCTGTTATAGCTTCTGATTTTCCGCTATGGCGTGAGATTATTGATAAATATCAATGTGGTATCTTGGTTAATCCAGAGGATAGTGGTGAGATTGCAGAGGCTTGTGTGAAATTGCTTAATAATGCAGACGAGGCTAATGCTATGGGGCAAAGAGGGCGAGAGGCTGTTTTAGGTGAATTTAATTGGGAAAAAGAGAGTGGTAAACTGGTTGCGATGTATGGCGCAGTAGGGCAAGGGCATGGATCCCAGCCTTCGCTGGGATGACGAAAAATGGCGCTGGGATGACGAAAAATTGCGCTGGGATGACGAAAAAAATGCTGTGGCGACGAAATTGAAAAGGCGGTAATGATGAATTTTCTACGTCATTCCAAACAAAAACATGTTGCTGTTTCGTCATGAGTTTGGAGTCCATGCTCTTGCTCTAATATTAATGGCTGTGCGATTGCTCGTAAGTTTTAACAAAAGCTAGTAATACTTCATTTATTTTAACTTGATATTTCTTACTATGGTCTTTAAAAAATGCTATTACTTTTTTATCAAGTTTAATAGTAACAGGTACTTTTTCAGGATCTTCTTCAAAAACTTTTGACAAGGCATCAAACATAATTTTATCGCTGATTACTGATGTTCCATCAGAATATAATCTCTTCCAGTTTTTAGTATTCTTAACTGATGGAATATCAGAATAATCAATTTCATCATCTGATAGTTGCGATAATTTCTTTAATTGCATATCTGTCATTTTACTCATTATACACCTCTTTATCTTTACCAGCAGGACGTGCTGATATTATACGAATATTAGAATTACGTTTTGTAAACGCTACCAAAATTATTAAAATACCTCTGACTTTACCAATTAAATGAAATCTAGACTCAGTTCCAACTGTGCGATCAAATCTAGTAATAGATTTGGTATCACTAAAAGCTTCTGATGCAGTTTCAAAATTGATTCCATGTTTTTTAATATTCGCTTGGTTTTTATTTTCATCCCACTCAAAACGCATTAAAAACCCCTTTATTGTTTATTAAGGGTATTATAACATTTTATATTGCTATACGTCAATATAGCAATACATATAAATATTCTTTTCTTTTATAATAATTTGCGGCTGCATATATATCGCCCATTAAAGATTTAGGATTTTATTTATTAATTTAGCGTTAAAAAACCTTTATTGTCTGAGCGTAGCAAGTTTTAAAGGTTTTAGCTAAATTAATAAATAAAAGCCGTTAAAAATCTTGTCTGGGCTTGAATTCTTTGCCTTCTTTCTTGTTCAAGCAAGAAAGAAGGTGGGCGTGCTGCCACACAGCACAAAGAACAAAATACGATAAATAAACAAATATGGCATGGATCCCAACCTTCGTTGGGATGACGGAAATGAATGCTTTGATGACGGAAATTGAAGCGTTTTGATAATGGAATTTTAATATGCCTAACCACCTATAAACACCTTGTGATATAATAGCATGTTATAGTATATTGCCACTTGTTTAAGTGGGACGTTTTTTGAGGTTTATTACAAGCATGGCTGGTCATAGTAAATGGGCAAATATTAAGCATCGTAAAGCTGCCGCAGATGCTAAAAAAAGTAAAATTACAACACGGATGGTTAAAGAAATTACCATTGCTGCAAAAATGGGTGGGGGAGATGTAAGCTCAAATCCACGCTTACGTCTAGCAATGGAAAAAGCTCGTGAGAATAACGTACCTAAAGATAATGTAGAACGGGCAATCAAGCGCGGTACTGGTGAATTAGAGGGTGTAAACTATGAAGAACTTCGGTTCGAAGGTTACGGAATTAATGGTGCTGGGATTATTGTTGATTGCCTAACTGATAATAAAGTTAGAACTGTTGCCGAAGTAAGACACGCTTTTACCAAACATGGTGGTAATCTTGGAACTGATGGCTGTGTATCATTTCAGTTTAAACACTGTGGTCAGCTAATTTTTGCTCCAGGAGTTAGCGAAGATGCTATTATGGAAGCAGCTCTTGAGTCGGGGGCTGATGATGTAATTAGTGTAGATGATGGTTCGTTTGAAGTTATTACACCCGCAAATGATTTTATTGAAGTTAAAAATGCACTTGAATCGCGTGGATTTAAGCCTGAAATTGCTGAAGTGGTAATGAAAGCTGAAAATGAAACAGAGTTGTCAGGTGATGATGCCCTAAAAATGCAAAAATTATTAGATGCTTTTGATGAATTAGATGATGTTCAAGATGTTTATACCAATGTGGTTTTGGATATAGAAGAGTAGTAAAATGGCAAAAAGCTTTGTCCGTAAGTTTATATTTGATAAGCTACCTATTCGTGGAGCTTATGTGGAATTAACTGATACTTGGCATACTATAGCATCTCAAAAAGAATACCCAGATGGTATTAGACAGCTTTTGGGTGAATTATTGGTGTCAAATATTCTATTAACTACAAATATAAAACTTGAAGGCAAAATTATTGCCCAAATTCAAGATAATCCTAAGCTTGATTTATTGGTAAGTGAATGTACCAATAAGTTGACGGTTAGAGCAACTTCAAAATTTTCTGAAGCTATCCATGAAGATAATCAGATAAGCTATAGCGATTGTATTGAAACAGGTACTCTAGTAATTAGTATTGACTCAAACAATGATGGAAAACTCTACCAAAGTGTAGTAAGTCTTAATGGTCAGAATATAGAAGCAATACTAACTGATTATATGATGCAATCCGAGCAATTACGTACTATATTTGTAATTGCATATTCACCTGAAAAAGTAGTTGGGTTTATGATTCAACAACTGCCAGATACAGATAAAAGCATGGAAGATGATATAGAACGAGTGTTTTTCTTAGCTCAAACACTAAAACATAATGAATTAATTAAGAATGACATAAATGTAATATTGGGTCGTTTATTTGATGAAGATGATGTAATTCTTTATGAGCCAGAAGAGATTGAATTTAGTTGCACTTGTAGCCGTGAGCGAGTGTCAAATATGCTAAGAAGTTTAGGCAAAGAAGAGGCTTTAAGTATAATAGCCGATGAAGGATTAATTAACGTTACTTGTGATTTTTGTAATACTGTATATTCATTTGATAGTCAAAATGTAGAAG
>CANMQR010000032.1 GCA_947499925.1 Neisseriaceae bacterium | reverse complement strand
TAGTACATGAATTACCCAGTAATTTCATTTTGAGTTTGGCGATAAACCTTATGAATAGCGAACAAAAAGTAATAAGCCACACCATCAAGAAGTGGAATGATTTATCTAAACTGCCTGATATTAATAAGCAAGAAGTTGTCTTCGTATTTGGAGTTTAGGGCATGGATCCCAGCCTGCGCTGGGATGACGTTGAATGCTTGCTGGGATGACGCATAAGACGCTAGAAAACTCTAGATTTGATCATAGAAAGTTGTGTATTTATCTCCATCATGATAAGCGTATAATGCCTGTGCTTGTACAGTTGAACCAGTTGCTACATTACCAAATTTATCTAAAGCAATTAACCCTACATAGTAACCTCTTTCATTACTCTCAGCAATAGCCTTATTAACCGCAACATTTAGATCCATGCCATCTTCCACTCGCGTATTAGTTTTGGCGGCAACTGCAAGATTAATAATTTCTTCACCGATACCAGTACACGCTATTCCCATACTACTAGTTGCATAATTACCAGCAACTGTAGCACTATCACCAACACGCCCAGGAACTTCAAAACCAACACCACCAGTTGAAGTAACAGCGCAAATAACGCCTTTGCTATCTAGTGCGATTACTCCAATAGTACCAGTCAACCCTTTTTTAAACTCCAAATACTCTTCATAACGTCTAGGTGTGATCGGATTATAATACGGAATGTTTAGTTTTTCTCGAGCAAATTTGGTAGCCATCTCACCACCCATAATACTATGACGTTCTGACATCAAACGATGTGCAACTCTTGATGGATACTGTACATCCTGGATATTTACCACTCCAGCAAATTTGTTATTTAAGCTATCAATAATTGAAGCTGACATTCTCACCTGTCCATCTTGTTGCAACCTAGAACCAGTACCTGCATTAAATATAGGATTATCTTCTAATAGATTTGCTGCGAATAATGCTGCTTCTATAGCATCATCACATTTTAGTAAGTTTTCATGAGATTTTTGAATAATAGGTAATAAATGCTCATGATAAGTAGCAAAAGTAGTCTTTGCATCTTCGTGCGCCCCACAACCACCATGAATTATTATACGTGCTTTTGTCATTAAATGTACTCCTAAACTATTTTAATCTTGATGTGGATATGCAATATGATTTAGTGCATCATAACGTGCACCTGACACCAAAGTATGCATCCGTATACCCACCAAACTAATTGGCTCATCAGCTGATGCCTTATGGACTGAAGAATAATCAAGATGTGACATATCTACAATAGTTAACATCCCACTACCAACTACTTCAATTACATTATCTGGCCCCAAAAAAGCTCCAGTATCTTCATCAATTCCAATACCAGTTATAAATGGATTGTATGATAATGCCGTTAGTAGTCGCCCCAAGCGATCACGCTGAGAAAAATGCTGATCAACTATAATTTTATTAGTTAAGCCCAAACCAGGAGCTAGTACCACCATACTTCCTCGTGGCATCAAGCCTGGCTGCCCACCTGCTATCATATGTTCAGGAATAAACGCTGCACCTGCTGATGTACCAGCAACATTGGCACCTGCTTGATTCTTACGTCTAATTAATTGTGCAACCGGTGTTCCACCTAGAGTAGTAGATAATAATAACTGATTACCACCAGTCATAAAAATCCCCGTTGCTCCTTGAATTTTCTCTAAATAATCAGTTTTTGAAGTATCAACCCGTTTTTGAATTTCTAAACTATAAGCCGATTTCACACCAAGAGTTTTAAATAAATTCACATAGTTCTCTCCAGTATCAGATAGCTCCGATGCTGTTGGAATAATTACTATATGAGCATTCTTCCCACCTGATAACTGAACAAATTTTTCTAAAACCTTAGGATTTGCTAATTTACTTTCGCGCCCTCCAATTGGAATTATATACCCTCTTTGCGTTTTTGTATCTACCACCATATTTACCTCTTTTCAATTATATTATATTAAATTAATTCTGTACGTTTATTTAACTCTTCAAGGATTTTAGCTGTATTAGAATGACATAAAAATACACATACATCTCCTGATTTAAGCGTATTAAATGTATATTCCAGAGCCTGTTTCTCATCGCCAATCATGATTAATTGGTCTTTTTTCATACCTTTTTCTAGTAAGGTAGTTTCTATCTTTTGGGATAACTCTCCAGGCTTTGCACCTCGCAAATACTTAAGCATCTCTTTTATCAATACTACATCAACCTTATGATCAATTGCTTTTTGACAAAGTCCATCAGTTAAATCTACACGATTACCCGTATTTCCAAGTAACATATATAATTTTGAATTATCGCCTAGGTATGTGCGCCCCATGCTTAAAATTGCTCCGATAGCAGATGGATTATGAGCAAAATCAAGAATTATAGTACCATCATTATATCTAAAAACATTAGTACGTCCCCTATTATTTTGTGCTGTATTTTCATAAGTTTTTAAGCCTTTAGCAATATCGTCCCACGTAAAACCTAATACATATGATAAACAAATTGCATTCATTGCATTTTCAATATTATGTAATGCCTTACCATTAACCGTAATTGGGGTGTCAGAAAAAGTTGCAATCATAAATTCCTGATCACGAGTTTTCCAATAAAAAGCATTATCTTTGATAAAACATATATGCTCTGCATCTTTTATATATAGACTTATCTCTGACAATGTTCGCTTGGTAATAAATATTTTCTTACCCATAACCTTATCTACAAATTTCCCTATCTCTTTATCATCTAGGTTAATTATCGAATAGCCATCTTTTTTTACTGCATTATAAACCAAACTTTTGGTCTCAGCCATAGAGGATAAATTTTCAATACCATCTTGTCCCATATGATCTTCAGATATATTAATAACCGTTGACCCTTTTACATAATTCGCAATTATTCCACGCCTAACTAAACCACCACGAGCAACCTCTAATACTGCAATCTCAACATTAGGATTAGTCATAACTTCCAAGCTACCAGCAGGCCCTGATAAATCGCCCTCTTCTACAACTTCATCACCTATCATTACCCAATCTGTAGAACAGTAGCCAACTGTCTTACCAGTAAGACCAGCAATATAAGCAGTCATTCTAACCGTAGTTGTTTTGCCATTAGTGCCAGTTACTAATACAGCGGGAACTTCCTTAATATTGTCCCAAGGGATATCCTTTAGAGAAATATTATTTATATCAGCTCTAAATCCGTATTTACCCGAACCTATACAAATATTAGAATTATTCAAAAAAACGTTTAGGGAGCGCTTAGATGCTTCTTTGCATATTTCACGATATTTTAAATTGAGTTCTTGTCTAATTTCAGGTTCAATAGTATCAAGTATTTTCTGTAATGGCTCAAATTCACCATTTATATATTTATTATAAACCGAAGCCCAAATTTGACATAAAACACTCATTCCATAATTCAATAAATCAGGCGGGAATGATACCGCATACTTAAAACCTCTACTATATATACGAATTCCAGTTTTATATTCTATTAAGTTTAAAGCAGTCATTACTCTTTTTAATTCAATTTCCCAAAGTTTTATAATCTCTGGAATATGTTCTATATCTTTACCATACAGTAGAACGTCAAGAACCGCACCAGTATCATAAAAATAAATATTTGGCCCCATCAACCTCGTATCAGAAACATCAGGTTTCTTAGTAGATAATACTTGCTTGAAATTAACCACCTGATCCCAGCTACGTTTTATTTTATCAGCTAATAATACAACCAAATCACCATCTAGAGCATTTCGAAGAGCATAATCAACCCCAGCCACCTCATCAAGTATAACTACAATATTTTCTTCTTTAACTCCGTTATCAATCAAACTTTGCTTCAATAGTTTAGGAACATCACCACTATTTCGCCCACGTAAGCCATCATCTTGTTTAATAATATAATTATCAAAATATGCAGATGCTATAGCCCCAAACTCGATAATATCTTCATCACGTCTATCTCCCGGTGCTGATAAAAACAATGTGCGCTTACCTTTAACTTCCATCCTTTGTGCTAACTCACCAATTACTTTAAGTGCTGCAGGGTTGTGAGCATAATCCATCAAAACCTTGAACGGGTATTCATCATAAATATTTAAGCGTCCTGGAACCTGAGAAAAATCAGTTTTGAAAGTTAATAGTCCATTTTTTATATTTTCCAAACTCATGCCCATGCTATAACAAATAGCAACGGCAAACATTGCATTTTGTACATTGTGCATTGCTAAACCATTGATTGTTGCTGGGATTAAACTTGCAAATAGTACCTGCTTTGCCTGATTTTTATCATATATCACAATCATAGATCCATTTTGGTGTTTTTCCAAAACTACAGCACTACCACCCAATCTTATATGTTCTTTAACTATTTGATTGTCTTCTGTAAGCGTAACATACAAGATATTGCTAGCAGTTATGAAGGAAGGCATCTTTATACATTCTATATCATCAGCATTCAGTACGGCAGTATCTCGAGCTGACTCAACCACAATTCGCTTAATTTTTGCCAAATCTTCAAGAGAATTAATACCACCCAAACCAAGATGATCAGCAGTTACATTAAGACATGCCCCAACATTACAATATTTATAACCTATACCACTTCTAAGCAGTCCGCCTCTTGCGGTTTCAAGGACCGCCACCTCAACTAAAGGGTTCTCTAAGACCATCTTTGCTGATCTAGGGCCTGTTGTGTCGCCTTCAAAAGTCATACTACCATCGACATAAATACCATCTGTAGTGGTTAACCCAACAATCTTTCCAGTTAGTTTCCACATATGAGCTACCATTCTTGAGGTGGTAGTCCTTCCATTAGTACCAGTTATTGCAGCGATAGGAATTTGAACTTCATTTATATCATTTGAGATGGTTTTCATGCAATATAACTCCAAAATTTTCGCTATGAATACAGCAGGTTATTTAATAAATTTCGAACAGTAAGTGCAACTTCGGAGGCTAATATTCCATTGTAACCAATTGAATTTGCCAAAGATTCTGCCGCTTTTCCATGTAAAAACACTGACAACCTAAGAGAACTAGATAAACTCATACCTTGGGCTACAAATGCCGCTATTATGCCACATAATGTATCACCCTGTCCTGCATTTGATAATGCCATATTGCCAGTTTGGTTTAAATAGACATTATCATTATCTTTTATTAATGATCCAGCGCCCTTTATCAAGGTTACTGAATTAAACTGAAGATACATATTATTTAATGATTTAAATCGATTACTATTTATTTCTAGTACAGTTGTTTTTAGTAACCGCGCCGCCTCACCTGGATGTGGCGTAATAATTTTATTTGGCAAATCCTTAAACTGCGATTCTAACTCTGGATTTTTAGCTATCAAGTTAAGAGCATCCGCGTCAAAAACAAACTTAGTTTGTGTCTTATGTTTTAATATTTTTCGTAAGAAATTAATTGAGACTTGATCCTCTCCAAATCCAGGACCAAGCACCACCACCGAATATTGCTCTAAGTTTTTTAGTACATCTTTTGGTTTGGTAATCATCAGTTCTGGCATAACCATATCAGGGGCAAAACTCTTATCTAAGGGGCATAAAATAACTTTACCGCTACCACAAAGCATAGCAGAACGTCCCGCAAGATACAAAGCACCATGCATTCCAACATTACCACCAACAATTACCACAGTACCAAAAGTGCCTTTATTGGTGTTATATGTTCTACGTACTAAAGGAGAGCAATCAATCATTGCTAAATCATTAACTAGTACATCTGGAATTATAGCCTTGGCTATTTTAAAATCATCTATATTAACTAGGGGTTCAATTGATAATTTGCCAACTAAATCAATACCACTTCCTGTATAAAAACCTGGTTTATCACTAATAAAAGTAATAGTATGCAAAGCCCTAATTGCATTACCAAAAACTTCACCAGTAAATGGATCAAGACCGGTAGGTGTATCAACCGATAAAACAAAACTACCACTTTGATTAACTAAATCAATCAAATTATTTAGTTTAGTGTCAAGCTGATTTGTAATACCAATACCAATAATCGCATCAATAATTAAATTGTATGAAGCTAATGCTGTTGGAGTCCTAGTAAGTACACGACCTTTTAGTTGGGTAAAATCATTAATTAATAATTCTGTAGTAGGGTTTAAATTTCTCGCAACAGGAAGTATAGAAACTACAAAACCAGCTTTTAGTAAATTGATTGCAGCAATTACTCCGTCCCCACCATTATTACCGCGCCCAACCAGTACTAAAACCTTATCTTTTTTTGGACGATTTTTTGTGACCCACTGCGCAATTTTAGACCCTGCTATATCCATTAGGTTTAATTTGAACTTATTAATTGCATCAGCTTCGATATGGCGGATTTGCGCAATACTTAAAAAACGGTTTGGCATTAATTTCTACTTATTTAATAGCTCTTGCAACTCACCTGATTCATACATCTCAGCCATAATATCAGAGCCACCAATTAATTCACCATTAATATATAATTGTGGAATTGTTGGCCAATTAGAATATTCCTTTATCCCATGACGAATTTCATCATCCGCTAGTACATTAATACTTAGATATTCCTTAACTCCACATAAAGATAATATCTTAGCTGCACGCCCCGAAAACCCACATAAAGGAAACTTAGGATCTCCCTTCATATACAGTACAACTTTATTATCAGTTACTTGTTGTTTGATTTTTTCTAATGTTGTCATTTTATCACCTATAAAAATACTATTAACTTTTAAACACATTAAGCTTTTTAGCTACTTTAGTATAGGATAATCTGAGATAATCAGGTAATCCCTTACTATACTCCGGATAATCTTCGCCACAAATCAATGGCTCTATATATT
>CANMQR010000031.1 GCA_947499925.1 Neisseriaceae bacterium | reverse complement strand
TTATCAAGCATAGTAATAATTGCCTTAAGTTTGGAGCGCTTAATTACCCTATATACTTTACCTAAGGTACCGCTTTGGCAATTAAAAACTTTAACTAAATTAATTGGTGAGGGTAATTTAAAAGTTGCTCTTGTTGATATAGCAAAGATGCCAAAAATTTTCCAAGAATGGATAAATATACTTTTAGAATATCCACCCAAAATTGCAGAAGACGAATTAGGTCTAATAATTTTGCATAAAAGAATTGCACTACAAAGAACACTTGATTGGTTAAATTTGTTTGCAATTACTTCACCAATGCTTGGTCTTTTGGGAACTATATGGAGTATGAGTCATTCATTTGGAATGATAAGTAAATCTTTGGGCACTGATGGTATGGATAAAATGATGACTTATCTTTCTGAAGCAATGTATGCAACTGCATTTGGCATAATTTTAGCTTTGATTAGTATGTCACTTCTCTATTTCTTACGTCAGAAGTCTGAGCAATATTTATCTTCATGCGAGCTTATGCTTAACCGAATTAATTTGGCACTGGCACTTGCGCGCGATAGATTAAAACCAGGAGCCTTAAATGATTAAAAGCAGCAATGTCAGCACTTTTACAGTAAGTGAACCCAATCTTATACCTCTACTTGATTTTATGCTTATATTAGTAATTATGTTTGTGATGCTTGCTGGCCCAATTCAACAAGCAATAAAGTTACCTATTCCTGAAGTAAAACAAGGTAGTGGTAGCACACTTGACAAGAAAAAAATGTTAATTAGCCTTGCGGGTAAAAACAGTATTTATATTGGGTCGCAGCACTTTACTAGTATTGATGAGGTTGAACAATATCTTAAAGCACATATTCAAACTGAAATTACAGTTGCTGTTGATAAAACTCTCGAAATTGACTTATTGATTAAATTATTTGCCATGGCTAAATCACTAGGTATTAATACAGCAAATATTCAGATTGAGAACGAAATACATGAACAAAAATAAAAAAAACTTATTAGCAACTATATTTTGTTGTATTTTTAGCAGCGGTGTAGCAGAAGAGGTCAAAGATGATTTACCTGGATTGGCCCTAGATGAGGTACAAGTAGTTGGGACTAAAAATAATTTAGTAAACCCGTATTCATCAGCATTATTACCAGAGAGCGGCAATATAATCCCTGCAGTAACTGCTTCATCACCTGGTGATACTGCTCACTCTACCTCTTATGAACTTAATAACATGGCTGGTATATCAATACTTGGTGGTAGCCAAACTGTTAGCCAGAATATTAGCATTGGAGGTCAGGCTCGTGACAATATAATTGTCGGAATTGATGGATTAAACAACTATTTTTCTAATTTTGGCGGTAATGATACAAGGCTACTACCAAGTACTTACCTATTTAAACAAGTAACTGCAACCCAAGCTGGTAGCGATATTACTTACGGTTCAGGTAATATTGGCGGTGCTGTTAATTTTACTACCATAGATCCAGAAGATCTTCTTCATGGTGACAAGCTAAGTACAGTTGCAACTCTTGGTGGGAATAGTGCAACTAATGGTAGTAATGCCAATGCAGCAATAGCAGCACGTACTGGAAGCGTTACTTATTTGCTTGATGTGGTTGGTACAAATGATAATAATATGCAACTTGGTAATGGTACAATTCAACCATACTCTGCAAACCAAAACATTCAAGCACTTGCTAAACTTGACATTGATATTAGTAAAAGCCAAAACTTGAAACTTAGCTTATTAACTATGCAAAATCAGGGACAATACCCAGTTAAAATAGTTAACGATGTCAATGGAACAAATCCACCAGCGAATTTTAATTTTACCCAAAACCAAAGCATGCTTGAATATAACTATACTCCAGATAATCCATATATCAATTTAAAGGCTAAACTCGCATATAAAACCAGTGGTTATGCTGTATCACCAATTAGTGGTTATACGGGAGGCTATACGGCAGCTCAAGATATTAGATTTGATACTAGCAGCATTGATGTGCAAAATACTACTATTGTAGCTCAACAAAAATTACTTTATGGTCTAGAATACAATAATATATCTGGCTCAGATGGGTTTAGTAGTAACACTTCTCTTAGTTTCCCTACTGCAAACCAACAGATTCAGGGAATATTTCTCCAAGATAGCTGGGACATTACAAAAAAAATAAATATAACAGCAGGAACTCGTTATAATAGCTATCAAAGCCAAGGTGGTAGTGATAGTAATAGTGGCGGATTATTTACTAACCAACTTGGAATAAATTATAAATTTTTACCAGACTGGTTAGCTTATGCAGCTTATACAGAGGGATTTCAAGCACCAACTTTATCTAATTTATATCTAAGTGGTTACTATGAGTATAATACTGGCGCTGGTTATATTTACCAAGCAAACCCTAATTTATTGCCAGAGATCGCACATAATAAAACGATAGGAATCAAATATGACACCTTGTTTACCAAACAACAGCATTTTACCATTTCAGCAAATACATTTTTAAATGATGTATCAAATTATGTACTTTGGACTTATGCGGGACAAAATGGCTCAACAAATATAACACAAATGAGCAATATAGGTCAGGCACAGTTATATGGTTACGCCCTATCTCTTAGTTATTCAACTCCATGGGTTAAATTTGATACCAACTTTACCAGTACCTATGGTTATACTCAAAACAGCTATATTACAGGTTCTAACAATATAATTCCAGCTGGTTCTGCATTACCAATTCCACAGGCAAAAGGTTTTGTTGGTCTTGACTTTCCGATTAAATCTATAGATAGCAGTATCCAAACCTATGTTAATTACACCTTAACTCAGACGCAAACACCAGCAACTGTCTATGGAACTTTGCCATCTGCTCCAGGTTATACTTTATTTGGTCTAGCATATGATTGGGAACCCAGACAAAATCTAAAAGGTGTACATGCACTATTTGGTATAGATAATATACTGAATACAAATTATCAAACTTACAATGGATATAGTATGTTTCCAGCTTTAGGTCGAAATATTTATGCGCAAATTGGTTATAAATACTAGGAGCATTATAATGAATAAATTAAAAGTTTATATATCAGTTTTTTTATCGATATTAATTAATTTTGGTGTATTTTATGCTATTGAAAAAAAATCTAATAAATGGGAACTAAGCCAAAGTACTCTTAAAATGGGTGGAAATGCTCAGGGAGTAATTGAAAATATTAATTTGGTAACTGCTCCATCTAAAACTTTAAATCAAATTCAAAAAAGCATTGCTCAACCTATAGTAGCAAAGTCTATTCAAAAACCATTAGCAGCAGATAAATCACAAATTACAAAAGCCTCTACTTTAGGAAAGGCCGAACGAACAATAAATACGGCCACAACAACTACAGCTGCAAGTGGAAAAAATAGTCCCAAAATTACTCAAAGTCCGCGTTTGCAATCATCACCTCCGCCAATTAGTTACCCTTCAGGAGCAATCGAACAAAACGCTATAGGGAAAGTAGCTCTAAAAGCATTTATTGATATGGATGGTAAAATTACTGGCATCGAAGTTATTGCTTCAAGCGGTTATAAAATACTCGATGATGCTGCAATAGAATGGTTTCGTAAATTGAATTTTTATCCAGCTAAAAACGATGGTGGTAACATTGGATCTTTTGTATCTCAAACAATATCTTTTAGCCTAAATAATACTGTTGATAATGATGTATAAAAGTAATTTTGTAATAGCACCAGCAAAATGAAAGTGCCACAGATTTATATCAGTAACACTCAAATTAGATCATTTATTGGGTAATATTTGTAATCATTTACTTTAAAGATGCTTTGTATAAGGCACCTAACTCTGTAGCACGACGTTTAAAACTTTCCAAAACCTGAATAATTCCTTCTAAACTTGACATTGGATGCAGCAAAGTTAATTTAATAAATGTTTTGCCCTTAATTTTTGTTTTGCCCATAACAGCTTCTCCAGAAAGTAAAATTTGGTTACGTATTTCAAGATTAATTTTATCTAGTAAGGATTCATTAATATCTTGATGTCTGTAACGAAATAAAATACATGTCAAGGCTGGCATTGACGCCAATTCAAGCTTTTCATCTTGCCTAATAAAATTAGCTACATCCTGAGTTAAAATTAATACACTTTCAATCATTGAGGCAAACTTACTTGTACCAATTGTTTGCATCGAGATAAAAAATTTTAAGGCGTCAAATCGTCTCGTGGTTTGAATAGACTTACCAACTAAATCTAACATACCATACTCTTCATCTTCTTCTGGGTTTAGATAATCTGCATTAAATTTAATAACATTTAATGCCATTTTATCTTTCACTAAAATAGCACTACAACTAATAGGTTGATAAAATAACTTATGAAAGTCTATAGTAATTGAGTCTGCATGTTCAATACCTTTTAATAAATGAGCATATTTTTCACTAAATGCTAATGCACCACCATATGCCGCATCAACGTGCAACCAAATATTTTGTGCTTGGGATACAATTTTTGCAATTTCATCTAATTGATCTATACTACCAAAATCTGTTGTTCCTGCAGTTGCAACAACAGCAATAGGTAACAAATTATCTTTACGTAATTGATTAATCGTCATAGCTAGATGTGTTGTACTCATCTGTTGATAGTTATTGGTTGGTATAGAAACAATAGCTTCACTTCCAAGCCCAAGAAGAGATGCTGATTTTATGACCGAAAAGTGGGCTACATCTGAGCATAAGATCCTAAATTTTTTAGCTTGTGGTGGTAAACCATGTTTTTGGCAATTCCATTTTAGAACATCCTGTGAATAAATATCTCGAGCTAATAATAAACCAACAAAATTAGATTGAGTTCCGCCACTAGTGAAAATTCCGTCACCAGTATTTAATTTAAAATATTTTAATAAGTCTATTATTATTTTCTGTTCCAAATAGGATGCAGTTGGAGCCTGGTCCCATGAATCCATTGATTGATTGGTTGCACTAATTAAGACTTCTGCAGATATTGCCGGTATTAATGGTGGACAATGTAAATGTGCCATGGTTTTAGGATTAGATATATTGATTGAGTTGCGTAAGATATTTTCTTTGACCCATTCCATTACTAACCCTAGATCTTTTCCTTCTATGGGAAGTGTATCTACATTAGCAAAAAACTTTTGCATGTCTTTTGGATTGAGTCCACCGTAACATAGTTTGGATGAAGCAAATGATTCCAGTAAAACCTCTTGTGCTTTAGTAATTGCTTTATTAAAAAACTTTTGTGAACGTAGATCATCCGTTAAAAAGTTTTGGAATAGAAGACTATTATTTTCTGTAGATAAATCATGCATAATAGGTTCTACTCACTTGCAAACAAGCATCACGAAATATAGCAGATATTGAATCCACTTGCTCTGAATTAATATTGAGTGGTGGTAAGAATCTAAGAACTCCTCCATCACGCCCGCCAGTTTCTATAATAAGTCCTTTATCAAAACATTCTAATTTGATTTTACGTGCAATTTCTCCAGATTGTAGGAAATTTCCTAGTATATCTGTCCCTTTTTTATGATCTATAATCTCTACACCAAGCATTAAACCGCGCCCACGGATATCACCTATTAAGAAGCATTCTTTTTGTATTTCACTTAGGTGTTGTTTTAAGCGTTTGCCCATTAAAACGGAGTTATTCAAGAGTTCCTCCTGTTGAATAACTTTAAGTGTTGCTAGGCCTGTTGCCATAGCTAACGTATTACCTCTAAATGTACCTGTATGTGCACCAGTTTTCCAAACGTCTAAGTCTTTATCATAGATGATTACGGCTAGAGGTAATCCTCCACCAATTGCTTTTGATAAAATAATCACATCAGGTGTTATATTAGAATGTTCAAAAGAATATAACTTACCAGTTCTTCCCCATCCAGTTTGTACTTCATCAATTAATAGAGGAATTGAATGATCGTGTGTAATTTTTCTAATTTCTTGTGTCCATCTATCAGAGGCAGGAATCACACCACCTTCTCCTTGCACCAACTCAGCAATCATGCCAGCAGGTGTTACGCCACCCTCTTGATCTTCAATCAGTGAACGAATATAGTTTATTGATATTTCATCGGTTAGATCTCCACCAACCCCAAATGGACAGCGATATTTATGTGGATACGGTAAAAACTGGGTATTTCCCATTAAATTTGGAAGTTGTTGTTTATTTTGCCGGTTACCCATCATACTCATAGCACCTTGACCCATCCCATGATATGCTCCACGAAACGCCAAAATATCAGATTTCTGGGTTGCAATTCTGGTTAACTTTATTGCTGCTTCAACTGCGTCAGTTCCACATGGACTGCAGAATTGAATCCGTGCTCGAGAAGCAAACTTAGTTGGTAAACTACTAAATATGGCTTCAGTAAATTCATCCTTAAGTGGAGTCATCATATCAAGAGTTTGAAATGGCACGTTATCTTTGATTGCAACATTTAGTGCATCAATTACTTGAGGATTACTATGTCCAAGCGGAAGTGCCCCAGCACAAGACAAACAGTCGTAATACGTTTTATTATTTACATCCGTGATCATCATTCCTTGAGCACTTTTAATGGCAAAACGAAAAGTTTTTGCATATGTTCTAGCATTTGACTCTCTTTCATCTTGGCGTAATGCGTAGTTTGTATTATGGTCGTCAGTAATATTTATCATAAGATAGCTCCTTTAAATTAAAAATTATAAATGTTAAAAGTTAGTGTTTAGATTGTATTCGAAAAATGATTTTGTGTATTATATATGCACATATGCCCGTTGCGATAAATGAAAGATTACCACCCAATATAAATAACCCAGTATAGCCTAATATTTTCACTAAATAACCACTTAACATTAT
>CANMQR010000030.1 GCA_947499925.1 Neisseriaceae bacterium | reverse complement strand
TGCGCAATATACTGGGTCAACCAGTACTACGATAGATATAAGTCAGATTTTTAATTACTTATTTACTGCTAATATCTTTAATTCATTAGTAAAGTTCGATGTTTTACCGATAGTTGTATTTTCGATTATGCTTGGATTAACTTGTTGTTTTAATAAAGATCACTCCAAGCCATTTTTGGATTTTTTTGTAAGCACTAGGCATATCTTTTTAAGTCTACTAAATGCTGTTATGTTACTTGCTCCATTTGCTATTTTTGTTTTAATTGGAAGCGGTATAGCAGATAGCTATACAAATGGAAGTCTTGCCGTTAACTTACTTGGTTTAGCCAAATTTGTAGGTTTATTTTTTGCTGCCTTATTTTTACATTTCTTATGGCAAATTACCTTGGTTTTGTTTTTATATCGTAATTTATCTTTGAAAAGAATTCTAACTGAAGCATTACCAATATTTGCAACAGCTTTTGTTAGCTCTAGTTCTTTAGCCACGCTTCCAATTGCATTAGAAAAAGCTGAGAAACTTGGTGGTAACAAAAAAGTAGTTGAATTTATGTTGCCTATATGTGCCTCGATGAATTTTGCCTCAGGTATGATGTATGAAATGGCTGCAACATTATTTTTTCTTCATATTTTGGGTGTTCATCCTGATATCATGCAGCAAATTATTTTAGCTATTGTGTGCATTTTAACTGGGATAGCAGTCGGTGGAATACCAGAAACCAGTATGGTTAGTTTTGTAACGATATTTAATATGGCAAATATTCCATTATCAGCAATTAGTATTTTATTACCATTAGATAGAATAGTTGATCGGGTTCGTACAATGGTAAATATCTTTGGCAATACCTGCGGTACTTTGATTGTGAGTAAATCTAAGATTGACTAGCGTGTATTGCGTCGGTAGTTCTGAACAAAAATTTAGAATCTTAAATGCCAATGCACTACCTTAAGATAATTTTGTAACTAGTCAATATAATGATAGTATCAAACCAATTTATTATGGCTCAATTATAAATATTAATTTAAGGATTTTTTTATTTCATCAAGCTCTTTTTGGCTTAAATGCGAAGCTTTAGCCACTATAGACTCTTCAACACCAAACTTAAGTAATTCTTTAGCCATATAATGCACTCCTTCTTGACGTCCTTCTTGTAGTCCCTTTTGTAGTCCTTCCTGTCTTAACTCTTCTGCGTATGTCATAACACCCCCCTTGTAATTATCTATATTAGTTATAATTTGTTCAAATAATGGCTGTAACTCTTGTGCTTCTCGAGCTTTCATTAGATATGCTACCGCACTATCAAATAAGCTTTTTTGTATGTTATCTCTATAAGCAATAAATACTGCATTATATATTAACTCTGCTACTTTTCTAAAATCTCTGACATGGATATGCTTTAGCACCATTTCTAGTAAGGCTAATTTACCATGCTTTAGTATTTCATCATTTGACATAACTGTCAAATCTACTAAGCCAAATGTACCTAAAGGTATTTTATCTATTATATCAATATCTGCAAAGAGATCTCTAATCTCTGTAGTATATGGATAAGGTGACTTTGCCCCATTATAAAATACTAGCGGTACTACTGATGGTAAATTACCATCTATCTTATGCGTATCTATATGCTTTTGTAATATTGACAACTGATATCTCAATATCCGTAACGGCATTAGTCTTTCAGCTTTTGACTGATGCTCTATCAGCATGTATATATACGCACAGTTTGTTTTATCAAGTAAATCAACTTTGTATACTATATCAGAAAAATACTTCTGTAGATCATCTTCAATATATGAACCTGATTCTATAGTTAGTGTTTTTAAGTCCCGTTTTGCAACTACAATTTTATCTAGATGAATTTCTAAAAACTCTCGTGCCATATTAATATCTGTTAAGAATTTTTTACTAAGCTCATCATGTTTTTTTATTAGATTATCTGTGTTATTCTTACTCATTATTTTACCATGAAAAATAAATTAAAATCAGGAAATCTTATTCCAGTGGTGATTATAAATAATGATTTAAGATTTTTTTTGCGTAATGTACGCAAAAAATGCTCATTTTGCCTTTTAAGCTATGTATAGCAATGTTTTTCTTTTTAAAATATTAAAATTGAATTTCTAAGCTGCCTATGTGGCAGTTAACGGGTTATTTGACAAAGTGCCCTCAATATGGTATTTCTAAGCTGCCTATGTGGCAGTTAACGCAATGCACAACGGTATAAAATGTGTGGTAATTTTCTAAGCTGCCTATGTGGCAGTTAACTTAATATTAAAAACCTTTCATTTTCATCACGATTTCTAAGCTGCCTATGTGGCAGTTAACTATTAGAAATTACTTTTGCACAATCTATACAATTTCTAAGCTGCCTATGTGGCAGTTAACTATATTTTGTCACCAAACTCTTTTTCCAAATATTTCTAAGCTGCCTATGTGGCAGTTAACCATTAGCTCATATTCTTACTCTTGAAAATACTTTTCTAAGCTGCCTATGTGGCAGTTAACATCATATGTGTTATAATTCCATTCTTTAGAAATTTCTAAGCTGCCTATGTGGCAGTTAACAACCATTAATATTCATTGCTTGACCCATATATTTTCTAAGCTGCCTATGTGGCAGTTAACCAGTATTTTATCATAGAAAAAATGGCTTACAACAATAAATTAGTGGTTAATTTACAATTTTAACCAAAGTTTTCATGCTCTGCTGTAAGCTATTGATATACTTGAATTGTTAAAGAGCTAATAAAATATAGGTTAAAATTCTGGAACTGTGGATTTAGAACTTAAACCATAAGCATTAAATTCAAACTCATTTGATTTTGGAGACTCTTTTTTTGCTATAAACAGTTTAAAATGTTTATTACTAGTTAAACTTTTCATTTGAATAAATGGCAAGTCTGTTTTAGTGATTCGTTTTTGATATAATTTTATTGCATCATCTAAACTAATGTCATTTTTTGTTTTTACACGGTGTCTGGCAAGACGCTCCGCATTTGTTTTAACCTGTTTTCTCTGAAAACTTGCGTATGACAAAATTTTATCTTGCGGTACAGGACGAATTGAACTAATATGTACATAGTCAGATAATCGGTCAAGCCATTTAATTATATTTAATTGCTGCAATATAGCTTCAGTAGGTGCAAAAATTCTAAGCTTTGCACCTAAAGTTATAATGGGTTTCCCTTCTTCATTTTTCTGATATATATATTGTGGAAATGAAACGCCTATATTGGAGTTTAGATTTTGATTATGTATTTCCACTAGTGCAATGTGTAGTTGTCCATAAAGTTTTGACCAAATGAAATATTGCGATATTTCTACTTGCTCAATCAAGGTAATTTCTTGGAAATAATGCATATATTACTCCTTACCGCTTTGCCCAAATACTCCACCACGAACTAATACTGCCATAACATAATGCTCTTGTTCTGCATTTTCAAGCTCGTTACCTAATGCATATTTATCAAATAAGCTAAAGAAATCTTCATTTCGCTGTTCGCGGTATGCTTTCCCAAGATTAGTTACTACTCCATATGGTTCAATTGCAATTGCGATATGTTTTTCATTAAAATCTGGATACCAAGTATCTATAGTTCTTAATGCATTGCCTATCTTCTGAGAATGCATCGCCGCAATATTATTTACTTGATATAATATTTTACTTTTATTGCCTTTACCTTTATTTAAAACTAATTCTTCACTAGGATATACCTCTTGACCATTTCCTACCAAAGCGAATGCATCAATTTTTAATAATAAATATGGTAATTCACCAGATAAAGCTTTAGCTATTTGTTCGGCTAATTCATTAATTTTGTTATCTGCACTGTCAAATTCATTAATCTTGTAATCAAAAGCATTAAATGACCATGTTTGTTGTTCATTCATTATGACATTTATCTCAATTTTTTCTGCACCAACACGATTACGCCATAAAAATCTGCCGTTGGCGATATTTAATGCATATCGTTTAGCTAATTCTTTAAACTTATATTTTTCTATATAATTTGTTGCCACCACCTGATAAGATTTATAAAATTCTTCATTATTACAAGCTGATGGATTTTGAACCCCTCCAAGTACTTTCAAAGTGAAACTTACTTTTAAAGTATTTTGATGCTCACTTAAGGCACAAGCATCTACTTTTTGCGGATTTGGATTTTCTATTTTAGCGTTTAATTTCATAGGGTCATTTTGCACTTCTTTCGGTAATCGATTTGAGACTGTACCCCTAACCGACTTCTCTATTAATACCAATGGTTCTGCAGAGTTGCGGCTATTCCAAGATGTACCATATAAATAGCCATCAGATGGTACGAGCTTCTTTTCGAATGACAACACTGTTACAATGTTAGTTTTATTTTTAGCCATTTTAAATTTTCCTTCTAAAATTAATTTAATTAGTTATGATTAAGTTTTGACAAAGATATAAATTATTTTCTAGATCAACACGATATTGCCATAGCATATCATCAATTTGTTTAATACGATAAGGCATTACAAATTCTCCTAATGTCACAATACTTTCAGCAAAACGATGTGGTGTTGTATCATCTCTTTGGTTTTTAGCATACCCAAGATCTGATATTCCTTGAAAACCAACTGCAATTGGTACAAGCCAACCATTTGTTTTACGAGAAGATGTCCAAGTAATAGTCGAATTATCATCTTGAGTAGCACTATGAGTTATTTTGAGATAATCTAATATAGCGTCTAGCGCATCTTTTTGCTCGTTTTGCATTGTGTTTTTTACTAAGTCACGGCGCTCAATCAAAACATGCCCTAACATTAGGTTATGTAATATTTTATTAAAATCACGATTATTGTCACTATAATCATCAAATTTGATAATTTCACAGTTTTTCACATCTACAACGTCTCCACCTGCATATTTCATGCATAGTACTAATTGCTTTATATAGTTTTCAAAATCAGCAAAATCATCTGGATTAAGGTTAAAATTTAAGCATTCTACTAATAATGAAACATCTAAATGACAACGAGCTTCCGCAATAAATGCAGGGCGACTACCATCTTTGTCTAATGGATTTGCAGTACCAATAATAGAATTAACAAAATCACTTTTGCCTCGATAAGTTTGTAAATCAAAATCATGACAACTAATTGCTACTTTATCTAAAGTTATTCCTTTATAAGAAGTGGTTTCTAATTTACGCTGTATGGCGTGTACACCTCCTAACCAAGACGTCATTGCAGGGAAGCCAATTGTATATGGGCTACTCATCGCATTAGCATTTTGTAGCTTTAAGTGTGAAATTAAAATAAAATATCGCATTAGAAAAACTCCTTATCATGTTCCATGATATCAATCACTATTTTATGTACCTCGATGAGTTCAGTTGTACTTAATAAAATAGCATCAGAAATAGAGAGTTCATATGATTTTAGTAACCATCTAGCGATTTCTTGACTAACTTCTTCTCTCCATCCTATTTGGATGGCTCTCTCTTCTTGATTGATATCATCTAACCAAATACGTTGACTTTTGGGTAAGTTTGAGTAGTAGTCAGTATTTGACCAACCACAATCTGATTTGCGAATAGTAAAAGCAACATATAATATATCATCGATAATAGAACATATAATATTTTGAATTCCATTTCTTATATTTAAATTACTGATCTCTAGTTTCATTAGGTTATGTAATTTTGTAAATTTCTCTTTAAATTTGCCACGATATAAACACTGAGAAAAAAAGTTTGTATTCGGTAATCGAATATTTCTTTTTTTCAAAATAGGAGGTACACTAGACAATAAATAAGCAATGCCTTTATTTTTTACATTTAGGTAACTATAATTCCCCATTTTTATAAAATCATTATTGCTAAAACCAATTTCTGTGATATTATATATTTCGTGGAACTCTGTTATTTCGCATAATTTATTATTTTTTTTAAAATCTCTAATATGTTTTCCCTCAATCCAGATATTTAGTTGATCAATGCGATTTTTGACTTCATACATCAACATTGAGGCTGTCTTTATAGATAAGAGGTTATAACCATCATACACGGGAAAATAAACTTGTCGAATACAACCGTGAGTTTGATTAATATTTTCTGAACCGTAATATACGTTTAAACATTTAGACTTTATATCTTTAAAATTTCCATTTAATTGTGTAATTAATTCAATTAATGACGGATCATCTTGCTTAAATTTGTCTACAATGGTTTGATTGTTCCCTATATTCATATCAAGTAATTCATATAATTCATAAATTACTGTATTTGTAGCTGAGTTCCCAGAAACATCAACTTTATCTTTAAGTAATACATTTCCTGTTTTGAGGTAGCCATCTTGCGAATAATGCCCTAAAAAAATTTGAGGGGTGTCGATATCGATTTTAGCATTGGTGAATTTTGCCGGATGTGTAGTTACATTTGGCTTTGCCTTTTTGTTGATATTTTCTATCCAAGTAGATAAATTATATTTGCTATTTGCCTCTTCTGCATATTTCTCTCTGGTTTTACACTGTATTTCAGTTTCAATCGCTGCATTTGGTAATTTATTCTTGACTTTATTTAACTCTGACTTGATTTTTACTTGTAAAAACTCTTCTTTTTTTTGATCTAAAAATTGAACAATTACATCTTTCATTAATTATTTTCTCCATTGTTAAACATTAGTTAAGCCAAATTGATCCGAATAAATAAGTTTCTTATCACTATCATATTTAGGTAACATGATTTCACCATAGCGTTTGGATAATGAAATTATACTATTATTATCTACAACGTCATTTATATTTTTGATGGCAATACTGAATAAAATATCATTATAGTTACGATTTAACCATAAACGTTGTGTTTCTATAATATTAAGC
>CANMQR010000029.1 GCA_947499925.1 Neisseriaceae bacterium | reverse complement strand
GTGCATTAATTACCAATGTATATGAAAAAGTGTTTGGTGTTAATATTGAAGAAACTCATTACTTAATACAAATGGGCTTAACCAATAAAATTGCTATACATCAACGAAACATTTATGCAGGTTTTTTGAACTTTCCTTACATTAATGGTATAGTACAAAAAATTAGAAAACCTGATATTAGCATTGAGCACGAATTCATTGAATTTGTCAAACCAAATGATGAGTTATACCAAGCTAAAAATTTATTAGATATTTCTTGTAGTATTATTTTCTGGGATAAGGATTATAATGTAGTATCAGAACACTTTGAATTTTTAAAACACTATCAGCCACTGGAGCTTACAACAAATATTAATGGTATATCTTAGAGATTAGATTGCTATATTAAAGCTTTCTAACCCCCAAAATATATAGAGCAAGGGCATGGATCCCATCCTTCGATGGGATGACTGACTTATATGGATCCCAGCCTTCCCTTATATGACGGAAATACATGCCCTAATGAATGACTCTAGTACATTCCGTCCATACCGCCCATGCCACCCATACCGCCTGCTCCAGGCATAGCTGGTGCATCTTCTTTAGGTAATTCAGCGATCATGCAATCAGTAGTTAGCATAAGTCCCGCAACTGATGCAGCATATTGTAATGCAGCACGAGTTACTTTAGCAGGATCTAATACACCCATTTCAATCAAGTCACCGAATTCACCAGTACCCGCATTATAGCCATAAGCACCTTTTCCAGACTCAACTTTATTGATAACAACACCTTGTTCGTCACCACAGTTAGCAACGATTTGGCGAATTGGAGCTTCAACTGCTTTTAATACAATCTTCATTCCAGCTTCTTGGTCTTGGTTATCAGCTTTAAGACCTTTGATTGCAGCACGAGCGCGAAGTAATGCAACACCACCACCAGCAACAACACCTTCTTCAACTGCTGCACGTGTTGCATGAAGAGCATCTTCCACACGAGCTTTTTTCTCTTTCATTTCTACTTCTGTTGCTGCACCAACTTTAATTACTGCAACACCACCGCCTAATTTAGCAAGACGCTCTTGTAGTTTTTCTTTATCGTAGTCAGAAGTAGAATCTTCAACTTCTTTTCTGATTTTTTCTACACGACTCTTAATACCAGCAGTATCACCAGCACCATCAATAATCGTAGTATTTTCTTTACCAATTTCAACACGTTTAGCTTGACCTAATTGTGCTAATTCAGCTTTTTCTAGAGTTAAACCAACTTCTTCAGCAATTACAGTTCCACCAGTTAATATAGCAATATCTTCAAGCATTGCTTTACGACGATCCCCAAAACCTGGAGCTTTAACCGCTACAGTTTTTAAAATTCCACGGATATTATTAACAACTAGTGTAGCAAGAGCTTCGCCTTCGATGTCTTCAGCAATAATCAATAATGGACGAGAAGCTTTAGCAACTTGCTCCAATAAAGGTAATAAATCACGAATATTACTAATTTTCTTATCACATAATAAAATAAATGGATTGTCTAAAATAGCTTCTTGTTTTTCAGCATTATTAATAAAATATGGAGATAAATATCCACGATCAAACAACATACCTTCAACTACATCAAGCTCATTTTCTAAGCCACTACCATCTTCTACAGTGATAACACCTTCTTTACCTACTTTAGCCATAGCTGTAGCTATAATTTCACCAATAGCAGTATCGCTATTAGCAGAAATAGAACCAACTTGAGCAATTTCTTTTGAAGTTGTACATGGTTTAGCAATTTTCTTTAATTCGGCAACGATAGCTTCAACTGCTTTGTCAATACCACGTTTCAAATCCATAGGATTCATGCCCGCAACTACAAATTTCATACCTTCTTTTACAATTGCTTGAGCTAAAACAGTAGCTGTAGTCGTACCATCTCCTGCTATATCAGCAGTTTTTGAGGCAACTTCTTTAACCATTTGAGCGCCCATATTTTCAAACTTATCTTTAAGTTCGATTTCTTTAGCTACTGACACACCATCTTTAGTAATTAAAGGTGATCCATATGATCTTTCTAACACTACATTACGACCTTTAGGGCCTAAAGTAACTTTAACTGCATCAGCCAAAATATTAACTCCGCGTACCATTCTGTCGCGAGCATCAATTCCAAATTTTACTTCTTTTGCTGCCATTTGTATTATCCTTTATAAAAATTAAGCTATAACGCCTAAAATATCATCTTCACGCATGATTAAAAATTCTTTATTATCTAATTTTACAGCTTGACCTGCATACTTACCAAAAAGAACTTTATCACCAACTTTAACACTCATACCAATTTTGCTACCATTATCCAAAACTTTTCCATCTCCAGCAGCAATAACAACACCCATATCAGGTTTTTCAACAGCACTAGCCGCTAATATTATCCCTGAAGCGGTTTTTTCTTCTGCTTCAACGCGTTCAACAACTACGCGATCATGTAAAGGCTTTATAGACGCCATTTAAGAACTCCTCATAATAAAAAATTAATTCCTGCTTACATATAAAACACATGGCTTTATACATAATTTATTAACATACCTCTTATGGTGGTATATGGTACTATTGAGACATATTTCAAGAGCTAAAAATAAATTTTTTACAAATTCATACCAAAATCAGCGACAATATATACCTACAGCAAATGTAAATGTATTCAAAAGAAAATCTATGCAACAAACTATAATATACGGACAAAATGCACTATCTGAATTTAGAATAGCTAAACTATCAAAAACTCTAAATGACGAAAGCCTCAAAAGTAATGAATTATATTTCATACTATCTCCAAAACCACTAAATGACAAAACCATACAAAAACTCGAGCTTCTACTAAGTGGTAGTCTAATTAAAACTATAAATATTAATAGTAATAATGTAATAATTACCCCTCGTTTTGGAACAATCTCTGCTTGGTCTTCAAAAGCAACTGAAATCGCTTACCGCTGCGGCCTAAATGACATATCCCGTATTGAAAAAAGTATTTATTATCAAGCAGATGTGAATCTCAATAACATAACGGATTCACTTCATGACAGAATGACTGAATCAATAGTCACTGACAAAAAACAGTTAGAGCAATTGTTTCTAAATAATGACGGTACTACATATACTGAAATAGATATTCTAACTCATGGTAAAACAATTCTAGAAGAAGCTAACCAGAAAATGGGATTAGCCTTATCAAGCGATGAAGTAGATTATCTCTTTGATAACTACACCAAAATCAATAAAAACATTACTGATGTTGAACTAATGATGTTTGCACAAGCCAACAGCGAACACTGTCGCCATAAGATTTTTAATGCTGAATTTATTATAAATGGAGAGAAGGAACAAAAAACCCTATTTCAATTGATAAAAGATACTTATAAAAACGCTCCTCAAAATGTGTTAGTTGCTTATAATGACAATTCCTCCGTAATTTCTGGTGGTACTTTTGAAGCAATTAACCCTAATTATGAAACTAAAGAATATCAATTTAAAACCGCTACTAATCACGTAATTATGAAAGTAGAAACCCATAACCACCCAACAGCCATAGAGCCATTTGCAGGTGCTGCTACCGGCAGTGGTGGCGAAATTCGGGACGAGGGGGCTACTGGTCGTGGCTCAAAACCAAAAGCTGGATTATGTGGGTTTAGCGTCTCTAATCTAAACTTACATAATTTCAATGCTAATTATAGTAAACCGCATCATATCAAATCGGCACTTGAAATAATGTTACAAGGCCCTATTGGAGCAGCTAGCTTTAATAATGAATTTGGCCGCCCTAACCTATGTGGTTACTTTAGAAGTTTTGAAGAAAGTGTTGATGGCATTCATTATGGCTACCATAAGCCAATTATGTTAGCTGGTGGCTATGGCTCTATCAAAGATGAACAAGTTAAAAAAGAAGCTGTTACTGCGGGAGCTCTAATTATCCAAATTGGCGGCCCTGGGTTTCTAATTGGTTTAGGCGGTGGTTCAGCTTCTTCAATGTCTGGTGGGGATAATGAAATCGAACTTGATTTTAATTCGGTACAAAGATCTAACCCCGAAATTGAGCGTAGATGCCAAGAAGTAATTAATACTTGCTGCTCATTAGGATACGATAATCCTATCCTATCAATCCATGATGTTGGAGCTGGTGGTTTATCTAATGCTGTACCCGAATTAGTCCATGGCTCTGATATGGGGGGACGATTTGAATTACGTAATATACCAAGCTACGATAATAGTATGTCACCACTAGAAATTTGGTGTAATGAATCTCAAGAACGCTATGTACTTGCAATATCCCCACAAAGTCTTGATAGATTTAAAAGCATTTGTGAACGCGAAAATTGTCCTTTTGCTGTTTTGGGTGTTGCAACAACAGACAAACAATTGATATTAAACGATACCAAATTTAATAATACTCCGATAAATATGGATACTGATATACTGCTTGGTAAGCCACCTAAAACCATTAAAAACGTAACTTATACTCCAAAGAATATAGCTAGTCAATTAGATACCAAAAAACTTAAAATTGAAGAAGCTCTATATAAAGTAATAGCTCACCCAACTGTTGCAAACAAATCTTTTTTAATCACAATTGGTGATAGAAGTGTTGGTGGTAATACCGTACGAGATCAAATGGTTGGCAAATGGCAAGTCCCCGTATCTAATTATGCAATTACAGCTTTTGGGATGTTAAATAAATCTGGTGAAGTAATGGCTATTGGGGAAAAAACCCCAGTTGCTATATTAAATGCAAGAGCATCTGGTCGTCTTGCCATAGCTGAGAGCCTAACCAATATTCTAGGTAGTAAGATAACAAACCTTAATGATATTAAACTATCCGCAAACTGGATGGCCAGCTGTGGCAGCCATAACCAAGACGCTCTACTCTACCAAACAGTAGAAGCAGTAAGCCAAACATGTAAGCTACTAAATATTGCAATTCCCGTGGGTAAAGATTCGCTTTCCATGAAAATGAAATGGCAAGATAATGGACATAATAAAGAAGTAATTTCACCAGTATCAGTTATTATTTCTGCTTTTGCAACCACTAATGATGTTGCTTCTCATATAACCCCTGAACTAGTAGCAAATCAAAACAGTAGACTTATTTTAGTAAGTTTAGATAATCAAACTCGAATGGGAGCAAGTATATTACAAGAGTGCTACCATGATATTGGTGGTGCAACACCTGATGTCGATAAGCTAGAGCAACTAAAAAACCTATGTAATTTTCTAATCCAAACCCATGATGATATTTTGTCTTATCATGATAGATCAGATGGTGGATTGATAGTTACCTTATGTGAAATGATATTCGCTAGTCGTATCGGAATGGCAATTAAACTAAATACTCAAAACCCAATTGAATTTTTGTTTAATGAAGAAATTGGGGTTGCGCTACAAGTAGCCGATGATAAACTTGATACGATTAAAAATCTTGGCAATAGTTTAGACTTAAATATCCAAGATTTGGGAACTATAACTATTAAAGACGATAAACTAGTTATCCATAACAATGATCAATTAATATTACACGAAAATCGCCTCAAACTTCAACAATCTTGGAGTAATATAAGCTATAGCATGCAAAAACTTCGTGATAACCCAGTATGTGCCAAGAGTGAGTTTGAACTTCTAGAAAGTACGAATACTGGTTTATTTGCAAAACTTAGTTTTAACATAAAACAAGCTCCTGCTCTTCGTTTAACTAAGCCACGAATTGCAATATTACGTGAACAAGGTGTTAATGGGCATGTAGAAATGGCTGCTGCTTTTGTTAAAGCTGGATTTAATGCTATTGATGTCCACCTAAACGATATTTTAAGTAGCCGCGTCAGTCTAAAAGATTTTGTCGGGATTGCTATTTGCGGTGGATTTAGTTATGGTGATGTACTTGGAGCTGGACTTGGGTTTGCTAATAGTATATTGTTTAATTCACACTTAAAAGAAGAGTTCAGTAACTTCTTTAACCGCAAAGAAACCTTTGGACTTGGCGTATGTAATGGCTGCCAAGTAATGGCTCATTTAGCACCGATTATTCCAGGTGCTGATAATTTCCCACGCTTTGGGAAAAATATTTCCTCACAATTTGAAGCTCGTGTAGTAATGGCAGAGATTGCTAAATCTCCATCAGTATTATTCAAAGGGATGCATGGCTCACAAATTCCAGTAATTGTATCTCACGGTGAGGGTTATGCAAACTTTAGTAATAAATCTCATCTAGATAATGTTGATATAGCTATTCAATATATTGATAATTCAGGTGAAATAAGCGAAACCTACCCATACAACCCAAATGGCTCGCCAAAAGGAGTAGCAGGAGTATGTAATACTGACGGACGCTTTACGATATTAATGCCACATCCCGAAAGAACTTTTAGGACACAACAAATGTCATGGCATGAAAAATCATGGGGTGAAATGGGGCCTTGGTTTAAACTATTCCTAAATGCTCGTGAGTTTGTTAATTAGTGAGTCTTGGGTAAATCTATATTTTGATGAGAAGTAGCCTTAATATTTTATTTTAGCTACCTCTATGGTGACTTATTTATGTGACTGATAAAGAAATTTTAATGCTTATGCCATGATATACCTTATCATTAATATCTTTACTTAACAAATCAAGTATCCCAATGTAGTTACCTATTTTAATATTGGGGTTAAATAAGCATTGGTCACCTGAACAAATTAGTGGTAGGATGAAGAAAGATATTAAAAAAACAGTTAGCCACAAGACAATTTACAAGTATATTTGGCATGATAAAGATACAGATGGAAAACTATATAAGCTATTGCCACATCAGGGCAAAAAATATAAGTGTGGCAGCAATAAAAGAAGCACCATACCTAATAGAGTTGATATTAGTGAGC
>CANMQR010000028.1 GCA_947499925.1 Neisseriaceae bacterium | reverse complement strand
ATTTTTTATTCATTTTATGGTTTTAGCATGATTACCGTATTTGCTAAAGAACTAGAAAAGCCCCAAAGGAATATTCCATTGGCACTAGGTGGCTCAGTAATTATCTGCTTGATAATTTATATTCTACTTCAGATATCATTCTTAGGTGCTATTGATACTAACACCGTTAGTAATGGCTGGCACACCCTAGATTTTACCTCACCTTTAGCTCAACTAGCCGTACTACTTGGAATAAATTGGTTATCCTTAGTTTTGTATGTTGATGCAGTAATTAGCCCATCAGGAACTGGGGTTGTGTATGTTGGATCAAGTGCTCGAATATTTACTGGAATGGCTGAAGATAAACAAATGCCATCAATATTTGCTCGTGAGCATCCAGTACATAATATATCGCGCTTATCAATCTTTGTAACCTTAGCATTTTGCACTATATTGGTAGTATTTTTTGATAACTGGGACAAGATTATGATTGTGGTATCTGTATTCCAAATACTCTCATGCATTGCTGTACCTATTGCTTTTAGTAAAATCAGAGCTGATAATAAAAGAGAAAGTAGCTTTAGAATGCCATTTGGCTTAAGTGCAAGTTACATTACATATATGATTTTAAGTTACTTATTAGTTCAATGTGGAACTATGGCACTACTACTATCTTTTGTCTTCCATATAGTGTTTTTTATTATTTACTGTAGTGTTTATTATAAGAATTTTAGTCTAAGTTTAAAAGCTATAGCATCTTCATGGTCGATATTTGTATATATAGGTGCTATGACTTTGTTTGGCATGTTACAAGAAGCTGATAAATTTAATACTACAAGCATTCTAATTGGATTCTTTATATTTACTAGTGTTAACTTTTATTTCCTAGTAAAACAAAAATCATATAATAAATAATAAGTGCATGGATCCCAAATTCTATACGAACAGCAAATAGTTCATGTTTGGGATGACATTTTTCTTTCGTGTTCATATTTGGGATGAAGATATTTTTTCTTTCGTCATCCTCGAAATACGTGTGATGCTGCTTAAATGTGAATCGAGGATCCATCCTCTCTCTTGCCCTCAAAATGCCTACATTTCAAACGGGTCGATATCAATCTGATAGCTTATATCGCTCGCAGGTTTTTTGATTAAAGATACAATTACCATAAGATTACTAATAAACTTATGAAGCTCTGTTCGATCTTGGCTACTAATTAGCATTTGAGCGCGTTCGCGATTTTTTAGCCTTTGCATAATTGCTGGCACTGGTGAACTTATTAAAACATTTTTGTTTTTTATGTTTGAAGCACCATCCCAAACTGTATTTAGAAACTCTAAAACTGCACTTAATTGGCCTCCACTAGCTCGAAGCATTGCATAATATGTGTATGGAGGAAGCTTTAGTAATCGCCTATCTTTCATAGTATAATTAATAAACCCTGAAAAATCGTGTTTAAGTAGATATTGATATAGCTCATGTTTGGGGTAATTGGTTTGTAATAATACTAAGCCTTTTTTACCACCACGCCCAGCCCTACCAGATACTTGAGTTAATTGGGTAAAAAGTAGTTCACTAGCCCTAAAATCATAACTATATAAGCTACTATCAATATTTAGCCCTACAACTAGAGTGAGGTTATGAAAGTCATGCCCTTTAACTAAGATCTGGGTACCAACTATGATATCAATTTCGCCGGCTTTTATCTTGGTATATAACTCACTCCACGCACTTTTAGAGTTTAGTACATCTTGATCAATTCTATATATTTTAGCATCAACAAATTTTTTCGCCAAAACCTCTTCAATTTTTTGCGTTCCCTGCCCTAAAGCTTGTAAATGTTGACTATGACACGCTGTACATACTTTTGGGGTACTACAAGATAACCCGCAATGATGACATTTTAGTTCCCGAGTATTACTATGATAAACTAGATTGGTTGAACAATTACTACATGTAAATACATAACCACATTGATAACATGTGATACTTGGAGCATAACCACGTCGGTTAATAAATACTAGACTTAATTCTTTTTTTTCTAAACGCTTGGCAATCTCATCAATAGCAATATCAGTTAGCCCATCATTTGTTTTATATATGTTTAAATCAATTAGCCGAATATCAGGTAGTATAGAGCCTGTAACTGCTCGATTTGATAATTTGAATAATTTATACTTTTCAAGTTTATAATTATATAATGTTTCTAGTGACGGTGTTGCCGAACCAAGTATTATTGGGATAGAATGCTTTGAAGCTCTATAAATAGCTAAATCACGCGCGTGATAGCGAAGCGACTCTTGTTGTTTGAAGGAGTGGTCATGCTCTTCATCAACAATAATTAGCCCCAAGCTTTTAAAAGGAGTAAATACAGATAAGCGCGTACCTATAATAATTTTTATACTACCATCTGTAGCACCCAAATAGCCGCGTAGCCGCTCACGACTTGTAACATGGCTAGTCAGGACATGAATACCAACACTTGGAAAGCGCCCAAGAAACCTCTCTAATAGCTGTGGAGTTAGATTAATTTCAGGAACTAAAACTAATACTTGCTTGTCTTGGTTAATAACCTTTTCAATTAAAGATAAATAAACCTCTGTTTTACCAGAGCCAGTAACCCCAAAAAGAATGCTTGGATAGTATTTGTCTAGATTTTCAGTAACCTTATTCACTACATTTTGCTGCTCATCATTTAGAATAACAGCCATATCCTCATGGTGCGGTTTAGGTTTTGATTGGCGTAATTCTTTGATATTTTGTGCTTGACGCCATTCTTTGGGTATTGCTCCAAAAACAACCTGCCCAAGTGGGTAATGATAATATTTGGCAGTAAAATTGATTAGTTCATAGGTATCAGGTGCTAAAACCTCGGGGAATACTTCAAGAATTGCTTTGATTTTTTGGGGATTAATTGAAATATCAGTAACTTCATTATCCCAGACAAAACCGGCTATAGTTTTACGACCAAATGATACTAAAACTCTAGTGCCAAGAGCCAGCTTTTGGTCACAGTAATAACTAAATAATCTATCTAATGGAACATCAAGAGCTATATTTAATAAGTACTTGGTTATGTTAGTCATTGTGGCTTAAAGATTTTTTTCATTTTTTTCTTAATGAAGTTTTGTTTTAGTGAAGACAAGTACTCCACAAAAACCTTACCATCAAGATGATCAATCTCATGTTGCACACATACTGCCATTAGCCCAGTATAACCTTTAGTATAAAAACCTCCCTCTAAATCCTGAAATTTAATACTAATATTTTCTGATCTTCTAACCGACTCATAAACACCTGGTACAGATAAGCACCCCTCTTCACCAATCACTTCCCCGCTTCGAGAAACAATCTCGGGGTTAACAAATACCAGAAGCTTTTTTGACTCATCACTTTTAGAAACATCAATTATAATCAAACGTTTCTGTACATCAACTTGGGTAGCAGCAAGTCCAATACCATCATTTTCATACATCGTTTGTGCCATATCATCAACTAATTTTTTTAATTCTTTATCAAATAATTTTACCGGATGAGCTTTTAAATGTAGCCGCGGATCTGGAAAATGAAGGATTTCTAAAAGAGCCATACCATATTACCTAAAAAATATTACAACCAAAAATAAGCAAGACTATATAATAACTAACTGAACTATTAAGAACATAATTATACCAGTTATTATATTGTGAATCAAAATGAATAAAGCACTTGAAGATAAAAACCTCTATCTATGGTTACTATTAACCCTAACCCCAAAAGTTGGAATAGTAACTATAAAAAAACTAATCCATCACTTTGGTTCTATAGATAATATATATAATCAATCTCAAGCAACTCTATCCCAAATAGTAAGTAGCACTGTTGCAAGTCTTATAAATAGTAAAGTAAGTGCCCCTGAGGCTGATAACGCCCTAAAATGGATGAATGAACATGATAACAACCTAATTATAAGTATTGATAACCCATTATACCCAGTAGAATTAGCTAATATAGCTGATCCACCAAATATACTCTTTCTAAAAGGTAATGTAGAATTACTAAAACAAAATAAATTTGCGGTAGTAGGAACGCGTCACCCAAGCGTTCAAGGTAGCAATAATGCACTAGCTTTTGCTCGGGATTTATCCAATAATGGTCTAGTTATTGTAAGTGGAATGGCTAGTGGAATCGATAGAGCAGCTCACCTAGGTGCTCTTGAAGGTAGCTCTAGAACTATTGGAGTAATTGGAACGGGGATAGACCAGATATACCCACTTAGTAATAAAGATCTATACCAAAAGGTTTTAGAACAAGGGGGCTTATTAGTTAGTGAGTTTCCTCTACAAACGCCACCCCTAATAAACAACTTTCCAAGACGTAATCGTATTATCGCAGGACTTAGCCTTGGCTTACTGGTAGTCGAATCAGCACTTGATGGCGGCTCGATGGTAAGTGCTAATATGGCTCTTGAAATGGGACGTGAAGTAATGGCGATACCTGGTTCAATACATAGCCCAGTTAGTCGCGGTTGTCATAAATTAATTAAAACTGGGGCAAAATTAATTGAAACGTCTAATGATATTTTAGAAGATTTACGTATTACACCTACAACTATCGCGTATAATGCCGTACCGGAACAAAATCCAATTTTAGATATTATGGGATTTGAACCAATAACTATAGATAAGATATGCTCAGATTTAAACATTGAATTTAACGACCTATGTGCGAATTTACTTGAGCTTGAACTAAACGGTAAAATCACTAACTGCGGTGGTGGTCGTTACCAAAGAGTTTTTAGATAATTTACAATAAGGAAGCTAATATTTATGTTTAGTAAACTACTAATCGTTGAATCTCCAGCAAAAGCAAAAACTATTAATAAGTACCTGGGGAATGATTTTAAAGTAATCGCATCTTTTGGGCATATTCGTGATTTACCCAAAAAAAATGGTTCAATTGATGTTGCAAATGATTTTGCCCCTAAGTACCAGATTATTGCTAGAAATAAAAAACACGTTGATGAAATCCTAGCTCTTGCCAAAGATTGTACCCAAATATATTTAGCAACCGATCCGGATCGTGAAGGTGAAGCTATTGCTTGGCATATTGCTGAAGTTTTAAAGAGTAATAAAAAACTAGCGGATAAAAAGGTTGATCGCGTAACTTTTAATGAAATTACCGAAAGTGCCATAAAAGAAGCGATTAGTCACCCTAGAAAACTAGATCTTGATTTAATAAATGCCCAACAAGCAAGGCTTACTCTTGATTATCTAATCGGTTTTAATATTTCACCTCTTTTATGGCGAAAAATTAGACCTGGCTTGTCAGCAGGACGAGTGCAATCTCCAGCACTAAGACTTATTTGTGAACGTGAGATTGAAATAAAAGCTTTTATTCCTGAAGATTATTTTTCTATTTTCTTAGACACACATAAAAACACCAGCAAACTACAAGCGAAATTAATCGAGCATGCCAAAAATAAAATTGATGCTAAGACTATTAAAGTAAAAACAGAAGCACAAGATATTTGTAGTAATTTATCAAAAAACAAAACTGCTATCGTTAGTAATATCGCGAAGAAGCAGAAAAAACGTAATCCATATCCGCCTTTTATTACTTCTTCATTACAAATTGAAGGGGCGCGAAAACTTGGATTTAATACAGATAAAACTATGAAAGTAGCTCAAACTCTCTATGAAGGGGTTGATTTGGGTAATGATAGCGTTGGGTTAATTACCTATATGCGAACTGATTCGGTAAATTTATCAGATACTGCAATTGTTGAAATTCGTGATTATATAGAACAAAAATACACACCAAATTATTTGCCTAGTAAAGGTGTAAAATATGTAAGTAAAGTAAAAAATGCGCAAGAAGCACATGAAGCAATTCGTCCAACTTCGATTTTTAGAACCCCAGCTCAAATTAAAAAATTTGTGAGTATTGACCAATATAAGCTCTATGAATTAATTTGGCAAAGAACTTTGGCTAGTCAATTAACTCCTGCCATAATGGATACTACTGCCATTGATATAAAAGTTGATAACGCAATCTTTAGACTAAATGGCTTAGTTATAAACTTTGATGGGTTTTTATCAGTATACCAAGAGGTAGAAGAAGATGAGGCTGACGATAATATCAAGTTACCTGCTATGACTGTTGGTGAAGAATTACCTATTGACAAAATAGGATTTACTGAACATCAAACCGAACCCAAACCACGCTATAGTGAAGCATCTTTAGTTAAGTCACTTGAAGAATTAGGGATTGGTAGACCATCAACTTACGCTTCCATTATTTCAACGCTTAAAAAACGCGAGTACGTTTTGATGGACAAAAAGCGTTTTATTCCAACTGATACTGGCATGGTTGTCAGCCAATTTTTAACTAATCATTTAACCAAATACGTTGATTTCAAATTTACCGCCAATCTTGAAGATACTTTGGATGATATATCTAATGGAACAAATCAAAAGTTACCTGTTCTAAAAGAGTTTTGGGGCGATTTAGAAGCAACTATTAAAGATAAACAAAATATTGCTAGAGCTGAATTAACCTCCGAAAAACTTGATGAAGACTGCCCTAAATGTGGCAAACATTTAATTTCACGCTTCGGTAAGTATGGTAAATTTATTGGTTGTTCTGGATACCCAGAATGTAACTATATGCGTAAAATAACAGCTAGTGGCGAAAGTGAAGAAGTTGCTGAACCTGAAATAGTTCCTGATCGTGTTTGTCCTAATGATGGTGGTACTTTAGTAATTAGATCGGGGCGTTATGGTAAATTTATATCATGTAAAAACTACCCTAAATGTAAATATATCGAAAATATCGATAAACCTGCAGATGAAACAGAAGCTGGTGAGACTATAATTTGCCCTGAATGCAAAACTGGACACATCGTTACTAAAAAAAATCGCTACGGTAGTTGGTTTTATGCATGTAATAACT
>CANMQR010000027.1 GCA_947499925.1 Neisseriaceae bacterium | reverse complement strand
CCCATTATTACCTCCAGACATAGCTTTAGGGATTAAATACGCTCGTAATCTGATGGTAAAAGTTACTGAAATGGGTTTGCCTATTGCGGATGAGGCGCTGTTTACGCATAATGCTCGTGGATTTCTTGAGCTATTATCTTGGGTTGCTATTGGTGCTAGAAGTAGTGAAGATCAAGAACATCGTATTTTTGCCTCCAGTATTGATTGTCCAGTTGGTATGAAAAATCCAACTCATGGCTCACTGAAAATTGGGGTAAATGGTGTTATAGCTGCACAAAATTCACATGTTGCGGTACTTGATGGATATGAAGTTAAAACTGATGGCAACCCGTATGTACATATAGTACTACGTGGAAGTAATAATGAACCTAATTATTCTGTTGAAAATCTTATCGAAGTTAAGAAACATCTTGACTTCGCACCAATTAAGAACCCAGCCGTCATGATTGATGTTAGTCATGATAATTGCTTAAGAGATGGAAAAAAAGATCATAATCTACAAGGAAAAGTTATATTTGATGTGATTGAAAGTATTAAAGAAAAACCAGAACTTAATACTTTGGTGAAAGGATTTATGATAGAGAGTTTCTTAAAATCTGGTAATCAGAATGTAGAAAAAGTAGATACAATTGATTTAGATGGGTTGTCAATTACTGATCCTTGTATTGGTTGGGAACAAACTGAAGATTTACTTATTAAATTGTCGAAGATTGTGGGAAAAGATGTCTTATAGAATTATAGAAAAACTACCAAATGTAAAAGGAATAATTGCAGCAACACCAATGTCAGATGAAGGTTATGCTAATATTTTAAAACATCGTGAAGAGATTAAGTCTATCTTAAGGGGTGATGATAAACGTTTGATTTGCGTTGTTGGCCCTTGTTCAGCATGGCCAGATACAGCAGTTTTGGAATACGCTAGACGCCTAGTATTACTTAATCAAAAGGTATCAAAAAATATAAAAATAGTAATGAGAGCATATATTCAAAAGCCTAGAACTATAAAAGGTTGGACTGGCCCTGTAAATCAACCAGATCCATTGTCTCCACCCAATATTGCTGAAGGTATAAGATATGCTAGGGGGCTGATGGTTAAAATAAATGAAATAGGTTTACCAATTGCAGATGAGGCATTATTTACTCATAATGCATAAGGGTTTTTGGAGTTGTTGTCATGGGTTGCTATTGGTGCTAGAAGTAGTGAAGATCAAGAGCATAGAATACATGCTTCAGCTATAGACTGCCCCGTTGGCATGAAAAATCCAACTCATGGATCTCTTAAAATTGGGGTAAATAGCATTGTTGCAGCGACAAATTCGCATATAGCTGTATTTGATGGTCATGCTATAGAAACTAGTGGAAACCCATATGCTCATTTGGTATTACGTGGTGGTAATGGTAAACCAAACTATTCAATAGAACATATAGTTGAAGCACACGATCTTCTTAATAAAGCGCAAGTTGAACATCCAGCTATTATGGTTGATGTTAGCCATGATAATTGCTTGGTAAATGGTAAAAAAGACTACTCTTTGCAACCACAAATTATATTTGATATTTTAGATAGTATTAAAGACAAACCTGAACTTAAGAAAGTGATTAAAGGCTTTATGATAGAGAGTTTCTTAAAATCAGGAAATCAAAACATTGACACTGCTGAAGTTATTGATTTTGGTGGCTTGTCGATAACTGATCCTTGTATAAGTTTTGAAGAGACTGAGGAGTTATTAGTTAAATTATCACAAAGATTAGCAAATGACAACTAAAATTGGTGTGTCTGGAGATATTGGCTCCTTTTCTGAAGAGGCTGGACTTAATTATATCAAAAAATCGCAATTAAATGATGCGGGATTAGTATATCTAATTGATATGGGTGGGGTAATGTCAGCTCTTGATGCTGGCACTATCGATATTGGCATTTTTCCAGTTGTCAACAATAATAGTGGTCTGGTATGGCCTGCTTTTGAGGCTATGGGCAAGTACTCATTTAAGATTATAGATGAAATGCATTTGGATATTGAACAGTGTATATTTGCCAAAAAGCTTATTCCTTTAAGAGATATAACTGCCATTTATTCATATACTCCAGCCTTTGATCAATGTAAAATATTTTTAAATACTGAGGTATCAGGTATACCCCAAGTATTGTGGGAAGACATGGCAAAAGCAGCACGTGATTTAGCTAATGATAAATTACCTGAGAATGCTGCGGTAATTGGTTCGAGGCGTTCTGCTGCTAACTATGGGCTTACTGTTTTATTAAGTAATATTCAGGATGTTAAACCTAATGTAACTATGTTTGTTGTAGTTACCAAAGAAGGTGCTTAATTATGCAAGAATTAGAACAATTTAGATCCATAATTGATGATATAGATAGTAAGTTACTGCATCTACTAGCTAAACGGCAAGAAGTGGTAAAGCAAGTTGGTGAATTTAAACTTAAGCAAAATATTCCAGTACTTGATACAGCACGTGAAGAATATCTCTATAAATACCATCAAGAATTAAGTGCTAAGTACAATTTATCTTTTGACTTTATTCAGGATTTGTTTGCTATGATTATGGAATATTCTAGAAAAACCCAGAGAGAAATTAAATAAGGAAGTAAATATATGTCAGGCAATAGTTTTGGGCAAACTTTTAAAATAACCACTTGTGGTGAATCCCATGGTGGAGCTGTTGGTGTTATTATTGATGGTTGCCCATCAGGAATATCTATTACTGAAGCTGAAATTCAATATGAATTAGATAGAAGAAAGCCAGGGCAAAGTAAAATAACTACACCAAGAGCAGAGAGTGATATTATACACATACTCTCAGGTGTATTTGATGGTGTTACAACTGGTACTCCTATTTTACTTCTAGCATATAATAAAGATGCTAGATCTGAGGATTATGATGAGCTAAAAAAAGTCTTTCGTCCATCTCATGCAGACTATACTTATCTACAGAAATATGGCTTACGCGATTATCGCGGTAGTGGTCGGGCAAGTGCGAGAGAAACCTTGGCGCGTGTTGCTTCAGGTGCAGTCGCCAAAAAATATCTAAAACAAAAACTTGGTATTGAAATAATCAGTTATGTAGAACAAGTTGGCAAAATAAAAACCGATATTGATTACAAAAATGTCACAATGAATGATGTGGAATCAAATATTATTCGTTGTCCAGATAGTGCTGTTGCTAATAAAATGATAGATTTTATTGATAAAGTAAAACAAAGCGGTGATTCTATTGGTGGTGTTATTAAGTGTATTATTAAAAACGTGCCATCAGGTCTAGGTGAGCCAGTATTTGATAAGCTGCATGCTGATTTGGGTAAAGCTATGCTTAGTATTAATGCTGTAAAGGGGTTTGAGATTGGATCTGGATTTGCTGGAGTTGAACTTTTAGGTAGTGTCCATAATGACCCTTTTACGTTGGTTGATAATAAAGTTAGAACTAAAACTAATCATGCAGGTGGTATATTAGGTGGCCTTAGTAATGGTGAAGACATTTATTTTAGAGTAGCTTTTAAATCTGTATCTACAATTAATAAACTGCAAACTACTCTCAATCTAAGTAATGAGGAGGTTGAACTAAGGGCAGAAGGGCGTCATGACCCATGCGTACTACCACGCGCTGTTCCTATCGTTGATGCAATGGCTGCTCTAGTTATTATTGATCACTATTTACGACAAAATAGCTATGCCTGATATTTATCTCAAGCCTATTACCAAAATACCTGAAGCAATACTTAATCTACCAGGGTCTAAAAGTATTGCTAATCGAGTTTTATTACTAGCTGCAGTTGCTAATGGGGACAGTATTATACATAATGTACCAGAAGTTGCTGAAGATGTAGTTTTAATGCTTGAAGCTCTTACTAAATTAGGTGTTGTTATTCAAAAAATATCTAATAAAGAGAATCTTTCATCTTATAAAATTAGTGGCTGTAATGGAGTTTTTCCAGTTAAAAATGCGAGTATATTTTGTGGAAATTCAGGTACTAGTATTCGATTTTTAACTAGCATGTTAGCTTTGATGGATGGTCAGTATGAACTAACTGGTATTGAGCGCATGAAAGAGCGTCCAATATCAGACTTGGTTGAAGCGCTACAAATGGTTGGAGCTGATATTAGCTATGCAGAAAATAATTGCTATCCACCGCTAAATACTAATGTATTTATAGATAATAAGGCAGAGGTTATTAATATTAGTGGTAGAGTATCAAGTCAATACCTAACTGGAGTATTGATGGCGCTACCATTATTAAAGCGTAAGATTACAGTGTCAATCAAAGATGAGCTAATTTCTAAGCCGTATATTGATATAACAGTTGCAATTATGCAGAAGTTTGGGTGTGTGGTAGAAATTAATTGTAATGATTATACGATTAACCCAATTACTTCATTAAAGGCCATAGAATATACTATAGAGCCTGATGCAAGTTCAGCGAGTTATTTTCTAGCTTTAGGTGCAATTAAGGGTAATATCACTATAAATAACCTAAGTAAAGATAGCTTACAGGGTGATAAAAGATTTGCTGAAGCATTAAGTTCTATGGGCGCAGAGGTTAATTATCAATCCAATGCTATAAATGTTCGAACAAAATTTATTAAACCCATAAATATAAATATGGAAGCAATGCCTGATGTAGCTATGACATTAGCAGTTATGGCGTTATTTGCTAATGGAACAAGTATAATAACAGGTATTAGAAGCTGGAAGGTAAAAGAGACTGATAGAATACTAGCAATGTATACGGAGCTTACAAAACTAGGGGCTAGTGTTTTTATTACTGATGATAGTATTGAGATTTCTCCTCCTGCTAGGATTAATTCAGATGTAGCAATAGATACCTATAATGACCATAGGATGGCAATGTGTTTTTCACTAGTTGCAGCTTACGGTATCCCAATTATAATAAGAGATTATCAATGTGTTGGAAAAACCTTTGCTAATTATTTTGATGTGTTTAAACAAATTTGCTATATATAACAAATACAAAACTAATATTATAATTAGATCTTAGAAATTAAATTACAAAATTTAGAGTAAATTATTGACAATAGAGGGCTAACACGGTATAATTATGCTCTCTTGGTTAATAATATTACACCAAGAATTCGTGTCGGGGCGTAGCGCAGTCTGGTTAGCGCACTTGATTTGGGATCAAGGGGTCGTGAGTTCGAATCCCACCGCCCCGACCACTTTTAGTCATTAAAAGTTGCGAGTACGCAAGTAACTTAGGCGCTCGTAGCTCAGCTGGATAGAGCACCGGCCTTCTAAGCCGGGGGTCACAGGTTCGAGTCCTGTCGGGCGCACCATCAATGGTGAATGTAGCTCAGTTGGTAGAGTCCCGGATTGTGATTCCGGTTGTCGTGGGTTCGAGCCCCATCATTCACCCCATAATAATATTGATTACAAATTAACCCGTCACAGTTTATTTAAATTTGATACAATAACCAGCTATATGTAATAATTATATATTGATGGAGTATTTAATGCTTAGGTTTCAAACCGTTTTTCTTGTTATTGTGTTTAATATATTTACGCTTTGTTATGCTGAAGATAATACTCTTACTTCAATTTTAAATAGTAGTTTGTCGGCTAATCCTGCTATGTGTGTAGATGATATGCGATGTAAATATCCTAATGCACTTAAAGAATTTTATAAAAAGAATAGCTATAGTCTAAAATGGTTTGAAGATGGCAAATTAACATCTTCCGCAAAAAATCTAATTACCGCTTTAAATACATCTTATTCAGATGGTCTAAATCCAAAGAACTATCATACTAAACAAATTAACTCTCTAATTAAAGATCTAGGTTCCGATGAGGAAAACCCTAATAAAATCATTGTAAGTCTTGAATTAACTTTAAGCGATGCCTTTTTAATTTATTCTAATGATTTATACTATGGTACGCTTAATGTAAAAAAAGTTTATCCTGACTGGAATATAGTTAAAAAACCAATAGATAATATTAAAGAGTTAGAATCAGCAATAAGTGATTCAGAGCTAACCATTAAAGATCTTACACCTACATATCCTGGGTATGCGAAATTAAAAGAAAAGCTTCAAGAGTATCAAGAAATTTATGCTTCAGGTGGTTTTGTGCAAGTTCCAGAGAGTGGCACCATGGAACTAGGTGATAAGAGTAATAATGTAAAAGCGCTACGTAATAGATTGTTTATGAGTGGTGAACTAAATACTGAAGGCGGAAATAAATTTGATGATGAGCTTCAAAAGGCAGTGATGCAGTTTCAGTTAAATAATGGATTATTTGATGATGGGATTGTTGAGAGTGATACATTAGCTGAACTAAACGTGTCAGCTAAGAATCGTATTCGTCAAATTGAACTTAATATGGATAAGATGCGCTTATTGCCTATGAATTTAAAAGATGATTATGTTTTAGTTAATTTACCGGGATATTATCTAAAAGTAATCCATGAGGGCAAAGAAGTTTTAACTATGGATATTGCAGTTGGTGGTTCTGAACATCCTAGCTGTGTTTTAAATAGTAAAATAGATCACTTAGTTTTAAACCCGTATTGGAATATCCCCGCACAAATAGCCGAGAGTGAAATATGGGCGAGTATTTTAAAAGATCCTGATTATTTAAATAATAAACATGTTCAAGTACTTAAAAAACAGAATGGTGAATATAAGGTAATTGATCCAAAAGGATTTAATTGGTCTAAAATGAGTAAAAAAGAGTTTAATAGCTACCGCTATCGTCAGTCTCCAGGGGAGCAAAATGCTTTAGGTAAAGTTAAATTTTATTTTCCAAATAATTGTGGAATTTATTTACATGATTCAAATGAGCGGGATTTATTTGATATATATCAACGCGACTTTAGTCATGGATGTATTCGTGTTAGTCAGCCACTTAATCTATCAACCTATGTGTTAAACAGCCAAAAACAATGGTCTGCACATAAGGTAAATGACATGTTTCAAAATGATATTAATAAAACCATACAATTAGTTAAGCCTTTTAATGTATATATCACTTATCTTACCTCTTTTGTTAGTGATGATGATTTTGTTCAATTT
>CANMQR010000026.1 GCA_947499925.1 Neisseriaceae bacterium | reverse complement strand
TGTTTAATTTTTTCAACCACATCACTACCATTAGTTACGCGTCCAAATACTGCATAACCCCACCCATGCATATCTTCTGAAGTGAAATTCAGAAAACTATTATTCTTCAAATTAATAAAAAACTGAGCTGAAGCTGAGTGCGGAGCTTGTGTTCTCGCCATTGCAATCGTGTATTGATCATTTTTTAAACCATTGTTAGCTTCATTTTTGATTTCTGCACGAGTTGATTTTTGTTGCATATTTTTATCAAATCCACCACCTTGAATCATAAAACCATCAATTACTCTATGAAAAATTGTTCCATTATAATGACCTGATTTTATATACTCTACAAAATTCGCAACAGTAATAGGTGCTTTTTCTGCATTTAATTCAAGTTCAATCGAACCATGATTAGTATTTAAAACTGCTTTAACTATATTTGCATTATGTTGATTTGTTGTCATTATTACTTCCTTATCATAAATTAATGTAATTTAATCTGAGATTATAACTTATATTAATAGAATACCGCTATAATTTGTTATAATGTAGGTATTAATTTAATTTTAAAGAAAAACCAACATGAATAAGTTTGTAAAAATCATAGCTTTAGCTTTTTTGATATTAATTGGTGTTATTGCTTTAGGGTTAGTAGCCCTTGTTACATTGGTTGACCCAAACTCATATAAACCAATAATAATTAAAGCTGTTAATGATAGTACGGGACGTAAGCTTAGTTTAGATGGTGATATCACTTGGAAACTTTGGCCTAATATCGGGCTACGTATTGAAAAAGTTAGCCTATCAAATCCAAGTGATTTTGCTACCCCAAATTTAATATCATTAAATTATGCAGATGTTTCGGTGCAATTATTACCATTACTTCATCATTCGATAATCATTAATAGCATAACCTTAGATGGACTAAATTTGGACCTAATTAAAAACGGTTCCCTAAATAACTGGACGTTTAAATCAAATACTCCTCAAAATTTAAATACCAATGAATCAAGTGAATCATCCCCGCTTAATTTGCAATTAAGTAAATTTGCCATTACTCACTCAACAATCTCCTACAATGATTTGAAGGGAAGCAGCCATTATAAAGCTGATAATTTTGATCTAAGTATAACTACAAAGTATGATGGCATAATTAGTCTGAATACTGACAAAGAAACTGTAGATATTAAAGATGCTGAATTTGATTTCTCAAAAGCACTAAAGGGTACAATAAATTTTAATTTAGATGGATTTACCACGCCTAAATATAACGGTAAAATTGATTTACACGTTATAGCTTTAGGTGAAGTTATGAGAAAGCTTAATAAAGCAGACCCTCAATTGGATAAACCATTATTCCATAACATAGACTTCACTACTTCATTTAAAGGTGATATGTCAAATATGACTATCAAGGATACTTCTTTCAAATTTGCTGATATCATGCAAGGTTTTATAAATATTAACGTTAAAAATCTGAATAAACCAGAATTTAGAGGTGATATCAATATTCCAACATTCTCGCTTAATAAATTAACATCCGCAGCAGGAATAAAACCAATTGATATTCCAAATAAAAGCTTTCTTAACCAAGTAAGTTTTCAAAGTAATATACAAGGCACAAGTAGTAGCATTAACCTAAACAAATTACTTGTAAAAATAACTGATACTAATATTTCAGGTAATATCAATGTAAGCTCAATACAACCTCTTAAAACTAACCAAGATTTAAGTATTAACAGATTCGAATTATCGAATATTGTAAATACTAAAGGGTTTCAAATATTATTAAGTGACATTAATGCCAACGGTTCTACTAGCATTAATAAAGGTATTGGTAGTTTAAATGCTAAACAACAAATAAAAGTAAATAATATTACTATTTCTGGATTTAATTTAGACAGCTTGGTAACGCAGTTAGATAATACTCTTACCTCTTCTGGTGATCTTTCTAATGGTAGCACCATGCAAAAACTCACTAAGTCAGTTGAAATTGGCAATACTATTAAAAAAATGCAGGCAATTGTAGATAAAGCACTTGCTCCAGGAAATAAGAATTATTCCGAAAAGACCAATCTGGGTAGCTTAAATGCAAACATTGTAATTAATAATGGCGTTGTAAATCCTGCTAGTTATAAACTAAGTGGCCCTAGCCTTTTAAATACTGGTAATGGTGAAATTAATTTAAATAACCAAACTATGAAATATACAATAAATAGCCGACTACTTGCAGCTCAAAAGAATACTATACTAAACCGTATAACTTATACTTATACCTTAAGCGGTAAGATAGATAATTTGAATGGCTCACTAGACTGGATATCTATTCAAAAACAATTGCTTGAATATTTTGTTAAGAGTAACTCAGAGCAAGTCAAATCAATTGTAAAAAACGAGGCCGCATCTGCTATTAATAATCAGATACCAGCTGCCAACAATGCTGTAAAACAGGGAGTTACAAAGGTATTTAACAGTATTTTTAAATAAAATTTAAAAAATAAATTTGACATTTTTGTTGCAATGCAGCATAATAGACACCTATAAGATGGAGCAGATTAATTTCACTCCATTGATTAATTAACTATTAGGAGAATAAAAATGTTAAACACAAACAACGTAAAAAAACATACGACACAAGCATTAGAAGCTGCTAATGATGTTATCAATGCTTCAATCGAAAACATTGAAAAATTAGCTAATCTAAATATTGAGACTTCAAAACATGCTCTTGAAGAATCAACTGCTGCTTTTAAGCATTTAGCTACAATGACTAACCCACAAGACGTATTAACTTACGCTAAAAACTTAGCGACGACTACAGCTACTAAAAACGCTGAAATCTGCCGTAATACTTATGAGATTATAAGTGCTACGCATAATAAAATCAACAAAATTTTACAAGCACAAGCTAGTCAATTTAACACAGATGGTTTTAGTAAATTATTAAGCTCATTTCAAGCACCAAAATTTGGCTTTGATACATCGTCTTTAACTTCATGGGTAAATACTGTGAATCAGGCTGCTGCTAGCGTATCTAAATTAGCAACTGAAGCAAGTGAAATGGGTCGTAATAATTTTATTTCTGCAACTGAAACAGTTAAAAGTGTAGTTAATACAGCTAAAACTGCAGCTGCACATTCTGTTGAAACTGCAAAAAAAGCTGCTAACGAGAGTTTAGCAACTGCTAAGGTTGCTGCTGCTGAGAATTTAGTTACTGCAAAAAAAGCTACTGCTGAGACTGTAGAAACTGTAATTAAATCAGCTAAAGTTGCTCAAGCACAAGCTGTTGAAGTAGCGCAAAAATCTGCTGAAGCAATTGTTGCTGCAACTAAGAAATCTGCTAACATAGTAAACACAGCATCTAAAAAAGCAGTAAAATAATTTTAGAGTATGGGTCCCAAACTCTTTGTGAAGCAACATCAAGTTTGTGTTTGGGATGACTAATCATAGTCAGTTACGTATATTTAAAAAGTCGGCATCACGCCGACTTTTTTTATTATGAAGAACAAGATACTATTATTTCTTCAGCTCCGACAGGCGGTAGATCTTGATAATGACTAAATTCTGGTATATCATCATACGGATTTGATAAAGCTCTAAATAAATTATCTACTTCACTAAAGTTTCCATCTTGTGCTTTTGTAATAGCATTTTGTAGCATATAGTTTCTAGGAATAATAGCTGGATTTGTAGATTTCATCAATTTTCTACTTTTAGCTTTATCTAGATCTTTAGTTCTTAAATTATACTTCTCTAACCATCCTTTGTATTCGCTACTAGAAGCTAGGCTATCTAAATGTATCCCCTTGCTAAACTCGCGCCAAAAAAATGTCCAATCAATATTATTAGCTGCCAATATATTCAATAACTCATCCAAAAACTCGAGATCAATGCATTTAAAATCATAAATACCAAGCTTATTACCAAATTCATAATTATAATAATCAGTAAAATACTCGCTATACTTAGCTAGAGTATCACTCACCTCTTCTTCTGATAAAATATCAAGTAATGCCTCACCAAGACGAGCAAGATTCCACCAGCCAATATAGGGTTGATTTATATAAGTATAACGACCATTATAATCAGAATGATTACAAATATGATTTGGATTATATCGATCCATAAAACCAAAAGGGCCATAATCAATTGTCAAACCAAGAATTGACATATTATCGGTGTTCATAACACCGTGACAAAACCCCAAAGTCTGCCATTTGGCAATCATTAAGGCAGTATTTTTTACCACCTCATTATACATAGCTACAATTGGCTTATTATCATTTTTTAAATGAGGATAAAAACTATCAACAACATAGTTACATAGTTTTTTAAGTTTATCAGTTTCATTACGACTAGCAAATACCTCAAAGCTCCCAAAACGAATAAAGCTTGGAGCAACTCTAAGAACTACGGAAGCGCTCTCCATATCTTCACGCCGTACCAGCGTTGTTGATCCAACAAGAGCCAGAACATTAGTTGTTGGCACACCTAAACTCGCCATTGCGTGGGAACATAAGTATTCACGAATACTCGAACGTAATACCGCGCGTCCATCAGCCCCACGGGAAAAAGGCGTTTTACCACCACCTTTAGTTTGAAGTTCCCAGATATTATTTTGTTTATCTAGATGTTCTGCAATTAACATTGCACGTCCATCCCCTAATTGTGGCACCCATACACCGAACTGATGTCCTGCATATAGTGTAGCTAATGATGAGTATTCCTTAAAAGACTTTAGCCCACCAAGCACTGCCGCCCAATCAATTGAGCTAGCATCTAGATTTAATTTACTCGCAAATTTTGTATTAAAATGGATTAAATGGGGATTTTGTAATGAAGTTGGAGCAACATAGGCAAAAAAATCTTCGCCTAAGTTTGCAAATCTATGGGTAAAATTAATCATTATTATGTATCGTAAAATCAATATTATGGTAATAACGCCAATCCGCTCCAGAAGGAAGTGGTGGATAAATAGTTTCACGTAATGCTTTGGCTATATTAATATCAAACTGTGGATCACCAGTTGACTGAACAACTTCCATTTTTACAAATTGCATGTTTTCATCCAAAATCACATATGCTCTATATGGTAATACAGCTCCATTATATCCAGGTGGTGGCACGATATTTTGACGAATTGCATATGCTACCTTTTGACCATATTCTACACGCCGTAAATCAAAAATACCACTCTTAGTACCATCACCATCGGTTGATGCATCAATTCTATCACCAGAGCCTTCCTTACTATAATCAACGATTGGAGCTGAAGCTTCTACAATAACTCTTTTATCAATTTTAGGAGCCTGTTTTTGCCCCTTAATAGGCATTAATTCTTTTTCTGCTCTAGGTGCTGGTTTATGATACTTACCACCTTTTTCTTTGGATGCTCGTCCAGATTCTTTAGACCGACCGGTTGCACCTTTTAATGCCTTGTCTTTAGATTTTCCATTGCTATTATCTTTGAAATTAATGTCTTCTTTATTAGCTTTGCTACTATCTACAGCACTATTTGCACTTGTTTGCTGTGACGAGCCAGATGTAACTTGATTATTAGGAGCATCAACTAGCTGTACTGTATAACCTTTGGTTTGGGTCTTTTGATACTCTTTCATATCATAGCGATCATGATCAAAGATAAAAAAGGCTAATAACAGTAATAAAATATGTAGTATTACTGAGAGTATTAGCCCAAAATTATTTTTTCTAAACATACACTATTTAGTAGAGCACTCTAGATTTAATTGTTGATTTAATTTGCTGTAATTCATTAACCACCTCTTTATTATATTCAGTATTAATATCCGTAATTACATAGCCAACTTGCTCGTTTGTCTTTAGATACTGACCAAGAACATTGATATTATGCTCTGCCAATACATGATTAATTTGCGCCAAAATACCTGGTACATTTTTATGTAAATGAATTAAGCGATAGGCATCTTTTAATACTGGTAATTGAATATTTGGTAGATTAACACTTTGTGTCGTATCTCCAGAATTAATATAACTAATTATTCTTTTAGATACAAAGTCCCCAATATTAAATTGCGCTTCTTCAGTACTTCCACCAATATGTGGCGTCAGAATTACATTTGGAAACCCACGTAATTTACTAATAAATTCTTCTTGATTATCTTTAGGCTCATATGGGAATACATCAATAGCAGCCCCTAATATTTTACCATTTTCAAGATTATTGCTAAGTGCGTCAATATCAACAATATGACCACGACTTAGGTTGATAAAGATTACTTTATCTTTCATAAGACTAAACTCACGTTCACCAATTATATTAGCATTGTCAAGTCGACCATCAGGATGAAGCGTAACAATATCTGATATCTCTAATAATTCATCTAGTGTTTCACATTTTCTAGCATTACCTAGCTGCAGTTTTTCTATTAGATCATAATAATATACTTCCATTCCAAGAGCTTCAGCAATAACCGATAACTGAGAACCAATATTCCCATACCCTACTATACCTAATTTCTTACCACGTACTTCAAAACTATTCTCAGCAGACTTGTCCCATACCCCTTGATGAAGCTTGTTGTTTTTAGCAACTACATTACGAAGTAACATAATAATATTACCGATAACTAATTCAACTACACTTCTAGTATTACTATATGGTGCATTAAACACACAGATACCTTTATCACTAGCATCATTAAGTTCTATCTGATTGGTTCCAATACAAAACGCACCAATAACATTTAAACGTTTAGCATGTTTCAAAACTTTCTTACTAACATGAGTCTTGGAGCGAATACCCAAAATCGATACATCAGCAATTTTCTTACATAAATCATCTTCGCTTAAGCTACCTTTTATGGTTTCAATACTATAGCCTTCGTCTTTTAAGAGCTTATACGCATGTGGATGAATATTTTCTAATAACAGTGCTTTGATACGATTTTTAGGATAAGAAGTTGCCATTGGTAAGTCATTTTGATACAAAAATTCATCAAAACTAGGAATTACCACATCAGCCTTATCTATTACTTTTTGACGCTTTACATTCTCAGTAAAGGCATAAAACTTGGACGCTGCACCTGCTTCTCTAAT
>CANMQR010000025.1 GCA_947499925.1 Neisseriaceae bacterium | reverse complement strand
TGTTTTTGAGTTGTTGATTGCATGCTGGCTATATTATGTAAGTCACTCCCACGAAGTATTTGACTAAGAACTGTCTCAACTTGATCTTTTTTATGATGAGCTAGGGTAATAACTGCTACTTCATTATTTATAAAATACCCATAACGCGCAATTCTAGCGTTATTTTCTAGACTCTCACCACCATTTTTAGTTACTTTACTTTGATAAATATCTAATTGTATATTCATCAAGCTACATTGTTCTTGACAAAATAGTTCCCAAATCTTAGCATTAGGTGAGATACCATGGTTTACATGTATAGCACTTAGTTTGAAATTTTTGTGTGTGCTAATGGTTTTTAGAATGTGTAAGAGTACTATCGAGTCAATACCACCACTTAAACCAACTGCAATTGTTTCAAATGATGGTAGGTTTTGTAGAACATGATCCTGAAGCTTATGCATTATTCTTTAAATTTACCATAACTCATCAAACGTTCAAAGCGTCTTTCTAGTAATTCATCAATTGAAAATTCTTGGAGTTTCTTAAGATTACTTTTTAGGGCATTACGCATTTTACTCATCATCTCAGGATGGTTGGAGTGTGAGCCACCATCTGGTTCATTAATAATGCCATCTATTAATCCAAGACTTTTAAGTCTAGTAGCGGTAATTCCTAATATTTCGGCAGCACTACTAGCTTTTGTCGCATCTTTCCATAATATTGAAGCACAACCTTCAGGCGAAATTACAGAATAAATAGCATATTCAAGCATATTAACCTGATCCCCAATAGCTATAGCTAGCGCGCCACCAGAGCCACCCTCACCAATTACGGTTGCAATTATAGGAGTCTTTAGTAATGCCATTTCGTAAAGGTTTTTACCAATGGCTTCTGACTGATTACGTTCTTCAGCACCAATGCCAGGATAAGCCCCTGGGGTATCAATAAAAGTAATTATTGGCATACTGAATTTTTCGGCTAATTGCATTAGGCGTAATGCTTTACGATAGCCCTCAGGGCGCGGCATTCCGAAATTACGCTCTAGATTTTCTCTAGTATCACAGCCTTTTTGATGTCCAATCAGCATTACCGTTTGATCCCCCATCTTAGCCATACCACCGACAATTGATTTATCATCAGCAAAATGACGATCGCCATGAAGCTCCACAAAATTATTAAAAATACCGTTTATATAGTCAAGAGTGCGTGGTCGATTGGCATGCCTTGCAACTTGAGTTATCTCCCAAGGGGTTAATATGCTATAAATTTCTTTAGTTAATTCGAGTACTTTATCTTCTAAAAGAATTATTTCTTTTGTAATATCAACAGCTGATTCATTTTGTACATTACCTAACTCCTCAATTTTCTCGCTAAGTTCGGCAATATGTTTTTCAAATTCCAAAAATTTTTTCATAAGTGTTCCTGTAAAAGTATTTATCTACAAATTTAAGGCGTATAGCCTAATTGTTTATTAAGAATATCAATATTTTTTTGATGTTCCTTGATAGTGTTTTTTAAAAATTCTTCTTGTTTAGGGCTATTTGCTGCTAAAGATTCATTAGCTTTAATAAGTGCTTGTTGTTCATGGGCTAACTCTTCAGACAATATCTTATATCGCGTGCTACTGGTTTTTGGTTTATTACTAAGAACTAAATTACCGTTTTTATCCGTATACTGATAAATGCTATTATCGGCATAGCATAGTAGGCAAAAACTAGCTAAAATAATTTGGCGATACAAATTAACGCTATAACTCCAATAAAAAATAATCCAGCACGGTATAATACTGCAACAATATATGCAGTAATTTCTGGGGTAAAATGTTCTTCTTCTAGTTTGAATGCTTCAATCTCATCAGTTTCTAAATCTTTGGTTCCAAGCTGAAATTTATCTTTGCCAATAGCAATTAATACGATATCATTAAGTGTGTTTTCTAAAAAATAAAAGCTTTTAGTGAAATTGTTTTTTTGTTCTAATATATAGTGAGTGACTTCTTCAAAATCTCCAGCAAGAGCAATAAATCCAAATAAAATAGTATATGGAATAACGCTTGCATAAAATAACATTTTATCAGCTACTACGTTATAAATTATTAAATCAATATTTTTGGATTTAAGTTTTGCACTAATACACACTATTAAAAGGAAACAAATAGAACCTATTGCTGAAGGTAGGGCTACAAAACAAAATAAAGGCACAAAGAATTTAATAGCATAAGTTATAATAAAAGAACGTTTGTCTGCAGTTGTTTCATCTTTAGCTTCATTCTTCCAGGTAAGGATTTGTACCGTTAGAACAAAGAGAAATATATTTAATAAACTATAGATTATTTGGTGATTAAATAAAATGAGTTTTATGGCAAATAAAACAATAAATACTGGTAATGATGCAAATAGATATATCATTCTTAATTGTCTTTGATTGTTGATTTGTCTACTAGTGAAATATCCTACATAAATCTCAAGATATCTCCAAAAAAACGCTCTAATCTTACCTAAAAGTTTTTTTTGCTCTAGAAGGCTAGTAAGTATTATTGCAAAAAGTGACATAGTATATCCCCTACCTATTTGTTATAAACGCAGATATTTGGTATTTGTCTATATAATCCAAAAATATCCATCCCACAGCCAAATAAAAATTTGTTTGGTGCATTAAGTCCGACAAAATCTGCCTTAATTGGTTTGGTTTTACCAATTTCTTTATTAACCAAAACAATTATTTTGCACGACAAAGCTCCAATACTCTTTAGGTAACGGGCTATTTCTACTAAAGTATGCCCTTCATCAAGGATATCATCTATTATATATACATTTTTACCTTTAATATCTTCAGCTTTAGGCTGACGGTACCAAGTTATATGTGAAGCTCCAAATGTTTCACCACCATAGCGAGAAGCGTGAATATAGTCTAAAACAAATGGTGAATTAATATTTTGTAATAATTCGGATGTGAAGAATAGTCCACCATTCATGACACTTAAAAATACAGGGATATCACCTTTTATTTCTTCTTCGATAGCCTTAGCAAGTCGATGTACTTCTTTAGTGATTTCATCTTTAGTAAATAAAATCGATGATTTGTCTAAAATCTCTTGTGCGCTTTTATAATCTAACTGCATAAATATTCCAATAATAACCTGCTAACATGACCAAACTAGGATAAAATAATGTAATTGAACGTTATTTTACCAAGAATAGCCAATACATAGCAATATATTTCGTAGGAATAGTACAATGGAATCAAGAGTGAGGCGTAAAGTTTTGTTAATAATCCTTGATGGGTTTGGGTTACGCGATGAGAAAAAAGATAATGCAGTTGCTAATGCAAATATGCCAAATTGGGATAGATTAACCAAAACATACGCTTTTGGGGCAATAAATGCTTCATCACTTGCAGTTGGATTACCAAAAGGGCAGTTTGGGAATTCTGAAGTAGGACATTTGAATATCGGTGCTGGACGTGTAGTTATGCAAGATATTACTCGTATTGATAGTGCGATTAGTGATGGAAGTTTTTTTACTAATCCAGTTTTTGTAAATGGATTAAATACTACTACAAGTGGCGTAGTGCATATTTTTGGATTATTATCTGATGGCGGAGTACATAGTCATATTAAGCATGTTTTTGCTCTAATTCGTCTTTGTGAACAAAGTTCTAAAATTAAAAAAGTTTGGGTACATGTATTTCTTGATGGGCGTGATACGCCACCGCGTAGTGCTACTAAATATCTTAAAGAGCTTCAAGAGATATTAGATAATTCATCGAAGACGAGTGTTGCAACAGTTAGTGGGCGCTATTATGCCATGGATAGAGATAAGCGTTATGATAGAGTTATGCTTAGTTATGACGCTATTATGAATGCTGATTCTAAATTTGTTGCTGATAATATGCAAATAGCACTAGATGCTGAGTATAATGAAGGGCATAATGATGAATTCGTGAGGCCATACGTGATGAAAGGCTACTATGGGTTTAGTGATGGGGATAGTATTATTTTTGCTAACTTTAGATCAGATAGGGCAATTCAACTAACTGATGCGATTATTGGTTATGATTTTAAGGGTTTTCCTAGACTAAGTACCAAACTATCTAATTTCATTACTATGACTCAATATGATTCTAAATTTGATGTTAAAGTTGCGTTTCCACCAAATTCAATAAAAAATACCCTAGGTGAGTATATTTCTAACTTGGGACTTTATCAGTTAAGAATTTCCGAAACTGAAAAATACCCCCATGTGACATTTTTCTTTAATGGTGGCCGTAAAGCACCTTATCCTAATGAAGATAGAATACTAGTGGACTCACCACGTGAAGTAGCTACTTATGACTTAAAGCCAGAAATGAGTTTACCAGAAGTAAGTGATAAACTAGTAGAAGCAATCAAGAGTGAGAAGTATGATTTTATTATTACTAATTTTGCCAATGGGGATATGGTTGGACATAGTGGGATACTAAGTGCTACTGTTTTGGCTGTTGAGGCACTAGATTCTGCATTAGGTAGAGCGGTTGAAGCTATGCAAAGTATTGATGGTGAGGTTTTAGTTATTGCGGATCATGGTAATTGTGAAGAAATGTTTGATTATGTATCAAACCAAGCTCATACTCAGCACACTACTAATCTAGTACCTTGTCTTTATATAGGGCGACAAGCTAAGGTGAAATCTGGCGGAGCGCTAAAAGATGTTGCACCAACATTATTATTTATGAGTGGATTAGATAAGCCTAATGAAATGACTGGGCACAATCTAATTGATTTAGAGAGTTAATTAGAAGGGATTATTATGCGTTTAAAATTTGTTCTTATATGTTTATTACTTAATCTAGTGTATGCTGCTAATAACGGTGAATTAAATCAAAATCTAGGTGATTTAATGAATAAAATCACTAAAATAAATAATGACCTAGGTAAGAAGCAGCAAAAACAAAAAAGTCTTGATAATGCTATTAATGACTCACGTGTTGCGATAAGCCAATCCCAAAAGACTTTAGCAAATTTACGTAAAGTTAAAGATGCGGATACCACTCAAGTAAGGCAGATTGCTGCAATTCTACCTAATATTGAGAGCATGACAACCAATATACAAAACCATGTAAAGATAACAATTGGGCTAATATATCAGCAAATAAAAGTAATTGAGGCGGAATCAGCATCAATTTTTAGTGGTAACGATTGGCAAATTAATAATCGAAAACAACAATACTTAGTTCGCATACTTAATGTTGAGGTGACTAAATACCAACAACTACAAACTAAGTTAAATGAATTAAATGAACTTAATGATAAATTAAATAATGAGCTTAATCGTCTAAATAAGCAGTTTGGTATAACTTCACAAAAAACAGAACAGCTAAAACAAGAAAATCAGAATAAGATTGATGAAAAACAAGCTCTTCAAGGACAAATAGCACAATATAAAGAGCAGTTATCAGATCTAAAACATAAACAAGCAGTGCTAAGTATGCTAATGAAAGACATTGATTTGGATGAGCATAAACATAAAGTGCAGCGTTCTAGTGGGATAAAACCACAAAAAACTGAAACTGAAGCTCTGAATGGTTCGCCATTATTTGACCGTAAATTGGTTAAGCCTCTTAACACAAGTGTTAGTATTGCTTTTGGAGCACTACGTCATGGAGTTAAGAATAATGGAGTGCTTTATAAAGCTAGAAATGTACCAGTATTTGCAATTACAGATGGGCATGTTGCATACGTTGGTGTTTTACCTGGGCTTGGATCGGTAGTTGTTGTAAATCATGGGGATAATTATATGTCAGTTTATGCTGGTGTTATTCCTAGTGTTACTAAAGGGCAAAGTGTATCAAGTGGCGGGGTGATAGCTAATTCAGGAACTGATACTAATCAGCCTATGGGTGGAGTTTATTTTGAATTACGTCATGCTGGTGTTCCGGTAAATCCTCGAGAGATTGTTGAATAGTTCATGTATAAACAAGTAATCTCACGTGCATTTAACACAGGTTTTGTGCATGTGTTTTTGGCTAATATAGTATCGCAATTAGTTGCTTTTTGTGGTTCTATTTTTTATGTGCGATTACTTGGGCAAACTCAGTTTGGTATTTATACATTTGCCTATACTATTATATCTTTTTTTCTATTAGTAAATGGTTTTGGTGCCGCAAGCGGTGTGTTACAGTTTGTTAGTCGCCAAAATGATGATACAATGCGTCTATCTTATCTTAAATATTCTATTGTTCTTGGGGTGGTTTTTAATTGCTTGTTATCTATAGGAATATTTGCATATGCTAATATTATGCCACTACCTATTGTGGGGGCTAAAAAATTTCTATGTTTAATGGCCTTTTTCCCGATAGGGCGGTTATATATTGATGTTTATCAAGCATATCTAAGAGCAACACTACAAAATCAATTATTAGCAAAATTTGCGATTTCGACAAATTTACTATTATTAATTAGTAATATATTGGGGATTTATTACTTTGGGCTAACAGGTTTTATAGTATCTACCTATATTAGTTATATACTAATAATCATTTTCTCCACGCTTATTTATAAATTACCAAATATATTTAGTATTAGATCAATTAGGATAAATATAACTGAGTTTATTAGTTATTCAATGTATGTTACGATCGGTAATGCTTTTTCACAACTATTATTTATTTTAGATATCTTAATTTTGGGTTATGTATTAAAAAATCCTGTTACTATTGGTGTCTATAAGGTAGCAACAGTAATACCATTTGCGATAAACTTTATACCAGGGATTGTTAGTACGTTTTTTTATCCTTACTTTGCTAAAAATGCACATAATCATGCGTATGTTAAAAATCTCAAGCATAAGATTCAAAAAGGAATGTTTGTGTTTAGTTTTACTGTTAGTATTGTTTTGATAGTTCTAGCTAAACCGATAATTACTATTATCTTTGGAATAGCGTATATTGATAGCGTACTTCCATTCCAGATCTTATGTTTTGGTTTTTGGATATTAGCTACATTTAGAAATATCAATGGAAACCTGTTAGCTGCTTTGGGTCATGCCAAATTCGCAATGTGGCAAAATGTCTTTGTGGTAATTATTAATATTATCTTGACATATTTTTTGGTTATCCATTACGGAATTATTGGTTCTGCTATTGGGGTAGTGGTTATTTACACGCTTTCGGGTTTAATTGCGGGCATCGCCCTCCGACGCTAT
>CANMQR010000024.1 GCA_947499925.1 Neisseriaceae bacterium | reverse complement strand
ATGAACGTGGTGTTTTTGTAGAGATGCTCAAGACCAAGAATTCTGGACAATTTTCTTTTTTTACGGCACATCCTGGTGTAACTCGCGGTGGGCATTATCATCATACAAAGACAGAAAAGTTTTTAATTATTCAAGGCACTGCCAAATTTCGGTTTAGACACATTTTAACGAATGAGTTGTATGAAATAAATGTTGATGATACTATTTCAACAGTAGTAGAGACAATACCAGGTTGGTCTCATGATATTACTAATATTGGTGATAGTCTTTTGATAGTAATGTTGTGGGCTAATGAAGTTTTTGATCGTCAACGCCCTGATACTATTATAGCGAAAGTGAATTAAAATGATATATAAGAAACGTAAGATAGTTACCGTAGTTGGAACTAGACCTGAAATTATTCGTCTTTCACGAGTTATGGCTAAATTAGATTTGTACTTCGATCATAAGATTGTTCATACCGGGCAGAATTATGACTATGAATTGAATGAGATTTTTTTTAATGATTTAAGTATTCGTAAACCAGATTATTTTTTGAATGCAAGTGGTGTAAATGCCGCTGAAACTATTGGAAATGTTATTATTGCCGTAGATAAGTTATTAAGTGATATTAAACCAGAAGCATTATTAGTATTGGGTGATACAAATAGTTGTTTAGCAGCCATTCCAGCAAAGCGAAAACAGATTCCAATTTTTCATATGGAAGCAGGAAACCGATGCTTTGACATGAGAGTACCAGAAGAAATTAATAGGAGAATTATTGATCACGTAGCTGATGTTAATTTAACTTATAGTACTATCGCACGTGAGTACCTGCTTAGTGAAGGTTTGCCAGCAGATTTAGTCATTAAAACTGGTAGCCCAATGTTTGAGGTTTTGAATTACTATAAGCCACAAATAAAATCTTCAGATATATTAAATAGTTTGGGATTAAAAAAAGATAAATTTTTTGTTGTTAGTATTCATCGTGAAGAGAATGTTGAGCCGGAGTATATGTTTCATAAATTGGTTGAAGTTATTAATTCTCTAGCAATTAAGTTTGATTTGCCAATAATAGTATCAACTCATCCAAGAACAAGAAATAGAATTGAGGCATTAAAAACTAAATTTCATCCACTGGTTAATTTATCTAAGCCTTTGGGTTTTAGTGATTATGTTAAATTACAAACTTCTGCAAAGCTAGTATTATCTGATAGTGGGACTATTAATGAAGAATCATCTATTTTAAATTTTCCAGCACTAAATATGCGTGAAGCATGTGAGCGTCCAGAAGGGATGGAAGAGGGGGCTGTTATGATGGTAGGATTTAATGTAGATAATGTAATGCAGGCTATTGAAATTATAGAGGGTGCGCAATTGGACAATCGTTTGGTTGCAGATTATAGTATGCCAAATGTATCGGATAAAGTAGTAAAAATTATTCATAGTTACATTGATTACGTAAATAGAGTTGTTTGGCGCAAATATTAATTTGTCTAAGTATGGTATTACTTTTTAATTTATGATTTTTAGCTGGTTATTAATTTTTGAAATATGAAGAAGTTAATGGGGTTTTGTTATTTAATAAGCCTCTTGGGTTATCAAGTAATATAGCGCTACAAAAAGTGAGGCGCTTATTTAATGCCCAAAAAGCAGGTCATACTGGGACTCTTGATCCATTAGCTACAGGACTGCTCCCAATTTGCTTTGGAGAAGCTACCAAATTTTCTTCATTCCTCCTTGATGGTGACAAAGAGTATATTGCAACTATCAAGCTTGGTCAAACAACAACTACTTATGATGCTGAGGGTGAAATAACTAGCACATCAATAGTATCAGTAACTCAAAATCAAATCGTAGAGTGCATTAATAGTTTTAAAGGAAATATTACTCAGATACCCCCTATTTATTCAGCTCTAAAAGTCAATGGTAAAGCATTATATCAGTACGCTCGAGATGGTGAGGAAGTTACGATTAAATCCCGCGAAATTTGCATCCATGAAATAGAGTTACTAGAATATATAGCTCTTGATATAATAAAGCTTAGAGTACTATCAAGTAAAGGTACTTATATTAGAACATTAGCAAATGATATAGGACAAAAATTAGATTGTGGAGCGCATCTGATAGGGTTAGTTAGAACGAAATCTAATCAATTTGAGCTTAATGAAAAGCTAAGTATAGAATATATTACCTCATTAGAGTTAGAGCAAAGGCGGCAATTATTACTACCTATTGATATAATGTTATCTGATATGCCTAAATATGAGTTAAATGAGCATGATTTTAGGTATATAAAGAATGGGCATAGCTTTATATCATCAACTTGTAATGATTTTGAAAAAGTACGCTTATATCAGGATAGTCAGTTTTTTGGGGTTGCTAAGTGTTTGAAAGGTTTGGTCACACCAGTAAGGTTAATGAATACCAGTTGCTATCAAAATAATTAAAAAAAATTGTTAATTGAGGTTCGTAATGTCTTGGTGTATGCATGCTAGAGTAATAACGCAAGAGAACTTGTGTAAATATATTTGATTTTGCAAATTTGGATTTGACTCATATTATCAGGGTTGGGATGTGATATAATTTGCATCTTATAAATTAAAATTTTAAATAAAACATAAAATATGAAAAAAATATCTATAGTGATACCTGTCTATCTAAATGAAAAAAATTTACCAATAACTTATGCTAAACTAGTTGAAGAAGTTTTTCCGCATTTACCAGATTATGAATTAATTCTAGTTGATGATGGTTCTAAAGATGCTTCATATTCTGAGATGCTAAAATTACGAAATCTAGACGACAAAGTGAAACTCATAAAACTTTCAAGAAACTTTGGTCAACATACTGCTATTTATGCTGGTCTAGAACATATAGCTGGTGACTGTGCAATCGTTATTTCTGCTGATCTTCAAGACCCACCTCATTTGATTTTAGAATTGTATAAAAAGTATTTGGATGGTAATAAAGTGGTTTTAGCAATTCGTGAAGAGCGTGATGAGTCGTTTGGTCAAAAATTATTTGCATCAATTTATTATAAACTAATGAAAAAATATGCAATTAAAGATATGCCTCTTGGTGGATTTGATTGTTTTTTAGCTGATAAGCAAGTTGTTGAAGTGCTTACTAAAATTGAAGAAAAAAATACTTCATTATTTGCGCAGGTGCTATGGTTGGGTTTCAAAAGAGCAGAAGTGCATTATGTGCGTCAAGCTCGCGAAATAGGCAAATCAAGCTGGACTTTTTCTAAAAAGATTAAATTAGTCATTGATTCTTTATTAGCTTTTTCTTATGTCCCAATTCGCGCTATCTCATTAATTGGTTTGATAGATTGTATAATTAGTCTGTCATATGCCTCGTATATTATTATCCATAAATTATTTTTTGGTGCAAATCTTGGCTGGTCATCACTAATGGTTGCAATTTTATTCACTTCCGGAGTTCAGATGCTAACTCTTGGAGTAATTGGGGAGTATTTATGGCGTAATTTTGACGAAAGCCGTAAGCGTCCGTTATATGTTCTTGATGAAAAGCATGGGCTTTAAATTTCGTAAAATTTTAAATTTGGTTAAAGTGATGGTGTCTTAATTGAGTAAAGATCTTAAAATTGTACTTTATATTCTTGGGGAAAAAGGTTATTCTGTTTTGAATGCCATTAATCAAGTATATTCTTCAGAAATTTTTGAAACTGTTATTTATGCTGAAGATAAAAATATACAAGATGATTTTTCGAGTCAAATTATCAAATATTGTGAATTATATGGTATTAAGTATGCAAATAAAATTTCTTGTGCATTGGTTTCTTCCGAGTCGTATAAATTTGCAATAGGTTGGAGATGGATCATAAATGATATAAAAAATTTGATTATATTACATGATTCTATATTGCCGCGTTATAGAGGATTTGCACCATTAGTTAGCGCTCTTATTAATGGAGACACTAAAATTGGTGTGTCGGCTATATATGCATCATCTGAGTTTGATAGAGGTGACATCCTGCTTCAGAAAACAACAGAAATTAGCTATCCAATTAAAATTAATTGTGCTATAAAAAAAATGGCTGAACTATATGTGGATTGTGTTTTAAGTATTATTAAAAGTATTCAGAACAATCAATTGCGTCCCATCCCCCAAAATGATTTACTTGCTACCTATAGTTTATGGAGAACCGATAAAGATTATTATATTAATTGGAAATTACCAGCAAATAAAATAAAAAGATTTATAGATGCAGTTGGGCATCCGTATGCTGGTGCAAAAGCTTTTATTGAGAATGATAGTGCGATTATTTTTGATGCTGAAGTGGTAGATGATAATGTATTTATTGAAGATCGTGAACTACACATAGGAAAAGTGGTTTTTGTTCTTGATGAGTATCCCGTAGTTATCTGCGGTGAAGGCCTTTTGAAAATTAGTTCTATGCAAAATATGTTAGGCAATAATTTACTTCCTTTAAAAAAATTTAGAACATTATTTTATTAAGGTTGATATGATTAATTTTAATGAAGCACCATTTATTGGAAATGAGTTTAAATATATTAAGCAAGCTATTGATAATAAAAAAATTTGTGGTGACGGAGAGTTTACTAATAAATGTAATAATTGGTTTGAACAACAATTTAGTATTAAAAAAGTCTTACTAACTACTTCTTGTACCCATGCTTTAGAGATGGCCGCAATATTAGCTGATATAAACCCTGGTGATGAAGTTATTGCACCATCATTTACATTTGTATCTACTGTTAATGCATTTGTGTTACGTGGTGCAAAAATAAAATTTATTGATATTAGACCTGATACCATGAATATGGATGAACAATTAATTGAACAAGCAATAACACCACGAACAAAGGTTATTGTCCCCGTACACTATGCAGGAGTTGCATGTGAAATGGATACTATCATGCTACTCGCAAAAAAATATAATTTGTTAGTTATTGAAGATGCAGCTCAAGGTGTGATGTCAACCTACAAAGGACATGCTTTGGGTTCAATCGGCGATATGGGGGCATTTAGTTTTCATGAGACTAAAAACTATACTATGGGTGAGGGTGGTGCCATACTACTTAATAATAACAACTATATAGAGCGTGCTGAAATTATTCGTGAAAAAGGAACTGATAGATCTAAGTTTTTTCGAGGACAGGTTGACAAATATTCATGGTGTGATATAGGAAGTAGCTATTTACCAAGTGAAATTAATGCCGCTTATTTATGGGCACAGCTTGAAGTTGCCGAACAAATTAATGATGATCGTCTTAAGAGTTGGAATTTGTATAATACTGGATTACAGGGTTTGGCTAAGAGAGGCGAAATTGAATTACCTGTTATTCCAGATGAGTGTACTCATAATGCACATATGTATTACATAAAAACAAAATCTCTTGATATACGTACCAAATTGATTGATACTTTAAAAGATAAAGGTATTCTAGCCGTATTCCACTATGTGCCATTGCATAGTGCATTAGCTGGAAGAAAATATGGTGAATTTGTTGGTGAGGACAGGTTTACTACTAAAGAAAGTGAAAGGTTAATAAGATTGCCTCTTTTTTATAATATAAACCCAAATAATATTGAATTTATTATAAATATTGTTAATGATTTTTATTTAAATTAAAATATCTCTTAAATTTTAAATTAAGATTTTGAAAGATAGAAACATGATAGATAAACAATTTACCGAGATTAGTTTACTTGAGTATTCTCATTTTTGGTATAAAGCAAGACGTGAAATAATTAAAAGTGTATTAAGTCACTTTAAATTATTAAATAAAACTTTTGCTGTACTTGATATTGGAGCAGCAAATGGAACAAATATTGAATATTTTAAGAGTGATTATCCACATATAAAGGGAATGGAAATTAATGACAATGCTTTAGAAATTTCAAAATTAAAATTACCAACCATTGAGATCCAAAAAGGATGCTTGCCATATAATATTCCTTTTGAAAATGAAAGGTTTGATTTGATATTTTTGTTTGATGTTTTGGAGCATATTGAAGATGATGTTGCCGCCTTAAATGAAATATATAAAAGACTAAATCCTGGTGGTACACTAATAATGACAGTTCCTGCATATCAATTTTTATTTGGTGGCTTTGATGTATATTCTCACCACTTCAGGCGTTATAGTGCCCGGACTTTAAATGCTGTAATTAAGCAAACAGAGTTTACTGAGTTTTTTAATTCGTATTTTAATTTTTTCTTATTTCCTATTATTCTTATTTCAAGGATGCTTGAGAATATATTCAAAAAAAGTTCTTATAGTATAAAAATGCCTGGATGCTTAACAAATTGGTTGTTCTATGGCATTATGAGTTCAGAGAAGAAGCGTTTAAGTATTGGTAAAAGGTACCCTTTGGGGTCGTCACTTCTTGTTCTGTTAAGGAAAAACTAATCATACATTTTATATGAATTTAATTTTAGATTTCAAATCTATTGTAACTAAACTCAGTTTCGTATGACCTTGCTTTTTTAATTTGGTTTGTTTAATATATGAAAAAAATTAATACTTTACTAATCCTTGTACCTATTTTTTGTACAATTTTTCTAATAAGCCTTTTTATCTATAATATAAATAAGGGATTTAATTTTTCAGATGAAGGTTTTTATTTATTATCTGGAGCTTATCCTTCTGATGTAAAAGAGCAGTTCACATCATTTCATGATTATCTTCATTTAATTATGCTCATATCAAATAATATTATTTTTTTACGCTGTACAACATTAATTCTAAATGTTATTTCAGTCTTTTTATTGTCTGTTTTATTGTTAAATTTATTTGATAATGAGAGTAAAAATGACAAAATGGTTCTCATTGTTTTAATTTTTTGTTCAATGCTAACTGTTTCAGCTTTATCCTTTATGTTTCCACAGGTGCCAAACTATAATACTTTTACGATTTCTGGTACATTAATAATTTATAGTTTCATCGTGTTATTTCTCTATACTAAAAACATAAAAACTTCTATTTTTGTACAATTCTTACTGGGGTTTTTCTTGGCTTTTGTTTGTTTAAATAAGTTTTCATCTGGTTTTATTTTAATTATATTATCTATTCTAGCATGTATAACTAAATATTTCTGTAAAAGAAAATTGATTTTTATAGCTTTTATATTCTTATTTTTGGGGTTGTTAAGTCATATGGTTTTGTATTTTTTAGTAATGCAAAATCCTCATTTGTTTTGGAGTTCATATAAAGCAGGTTTTTTTTCGATGCAAATATTGCAATCAAACCACTCACTAAATTTATTACGTGATTACT
>CANMQR010000023.1 GCA_947499925.1 Neisseriaceae bacterium | reverse complement strand
GTATTCTAACTAAAAAACAAAAAGATACTACGCAAGTAGTAATAACAACTGTCAACCATCCGCCTTCAGTAAACTTCTCCAAAGTAGTCACTACCAAAATACTTGCACATACTATAAACCCAATTGATGACATAATTAATTTGCGCCACCATTCAGGCCTTGTCTTGCGACTTTTAATCCAATAAACAGTTAACCCCAATAAAGACATCGAAAAAGTAAGAAATACGTTAATACTATATAAAATCACAAGAGTTGATACTTCACCATGTGCCCATAATAGAATTATTATTGCAGCTATTCCAGAAATCAAAATCCCATTTTGAGTAACTAGACGGTTGGATAATTCTCTAAATTGGCGTGGCAACCATTTATCTACTGCCATATTTGCCATAACAGCAGGACAGCCCAAAAAGCCAGTATTGGCACCAACAAATAATAATGTAGCTTCAAAAAACAAAAGCACAGGTAACCAAAACGCACTCAAATGTGTTTCATGAATAATCTTATCAAATACTACTGCATTTAGTGTCTGCCCTTCAACTGGAGCGGCATGCCAAATAAGATAGAGTAGAATAATCCCACCTGCGGTAAATGATAAGGATACTGCCATATATAGCATAGTTAGTTTACCAGTGCGAACTCTTGGTTCTGCAAGCATATTTACGTTATTTGATACAGCTTCAAGCCCCGTATAAGTTCCTCCACCTAGAGAATAAGCCCGAAGTAAAATCGCAATCGTTGCAAATAACCCGATATTATGTGACATATCTTTAGCTTCTCTAGCTGCTCCTGGCAATACTGAGAATATAGCTGAATGGTGCGAAAACAAACCAATCGAAATTATAGCTATATGTGTAACTAAAAAACCTAAAAATAACGGGATTAATACTCTAATTGACTCTTTCATCCCCCGAAGGTTAAGGACAATCAGAAGGATTATCATCAAAATCTCAATTTCAACCTTATGATGTGAATATTTTTCTGGTACTAGACTAAATATTGCATCAATAGCACTAGCTGTTGATACGGCTATAGTCAATATATAATCAACAATCAAAGCCGAACCCGAAATCACCCCAGCACGCGGTCCAAGTAGATGGGTTGCTACCTTGTATCCACCACCACCATTAGGGAATAATTCAATTACTTGGTTATACGATAGAGAAATTAGAAAAACTGTAACTGCTGTAGCTAGTGCTAGATATATTGATATATGGGTATGCGCACCAAGCGCTAGAAAGGCTTGTTCGGGACCATAAGCAGATGATGATAGCCCATCAGCACCCAAGCCAACCCAAGCAATAATAGCAACTAATGCAATATGGTCTTTGATATGAGGATTAAGGGCATTTAGTGGCTTACCTACTAATAACTGTTTTATAATAAAAATAAATTTATTCATTGTTCTCTTTAACTAATATACGTATATTAAAGTGGAATTATACCACGAGTGTATCAGCCAATGCCTATACAAGTATAAATTAATTTTGACTAAATATGTCTTAGTCTGTTACAATCATGCGTTAGTTGAAAATTTATTTAAAAAGATTATAGGAATCAATATGCCTGAAATTAAAGTAAGAGAAGCAGAATATTTTGATGTAGCATTACGTCGCTTCAAAAAAGCTGTAGAAAAAGCTGGTACTTTGACTGAACTTCGTTCACGTGAAGCTTATGAAAAGCCAACCACTGAAAGAAAAAGAAAAATGTCAGCAGCTGTTAAGCGTCTACACAAAAAAATTCGCTCTCAAATCCTTCCACAAAGAAGCAGATAATAAAAAAGGCTACTTAACTGTAGCCTTTTTTATTAACCACTATCATGCTATATATTTGTGCTACCCCAATAGGTAATCTATCTGACATTAGTATTCGTGCTATAGAAACTCTATCACATTCAGATATTATACTATGTGAAGATACCAGAACTAGCCGCTTTCTTCTTGACAAACACAATATCACATACAAAAAACTAGTAGCGCTTCATGAGCATAATGAAAATGAAATTGCAGAAAAAGTAGTCGCTTGGTTAAAAGATGGTCTTACTATCACCCAAATTAGTGATGCAGGAACCCCAGGCATATCTGACCCTGGAAGTCGCTTATGTAATTATGTATATCAACGTGGATTTAAGATTTCTCCAATTCCAGGAGCTTGTGCTTATATTAGTCTTCTATCTGTATCTGGACTAAATACTCCGAGTTTATTCTATGGGTTTTTACCCAATAAAAAAACAGCACGAGTTAAAATCCTCAATACTTGGCAAATGGTTGATTATGCAGTTTGTATCTACGAAGCACCACATCGAATTATTGAATGCATCGAAGATATAATCGAGAGCCTTGGTGAAAAGCGTAATTTAATAATGGGGCGCGAACTAACTAAACAGTTTGAGACTATTTATAAAGCAAGTGCTAAAGAATTATTAGAATTTATTTTAGCAGATACCAATCAACAAAAAGGTGAATTCGTAATTATAATTGAGCCTGAAATAGTAGTTACGGATGAAAACAGCATTACAATAGAACAAATCAATACACTAAAATTACTCTTAACTGAATTACCACCCAAAAAAGCAGTCAATTTAACTCATAAACTAATTGGTGGGAATAAAGATCTACTCTATAATTATACATTAGAGAATAAACAGCAAAATTAGGGCATGGATCCCAGATTCACATTTTTACAACCGTATGTTTTTGTCTGGGATGACGTCTATTTTTCGTCAATCCCAGCGCCTTTTCCGTCATCCCAGCGCAGGCTGGGATCCATGCTCTTGCACTTAAATTAGCATTCTATTTCAGCTGCTTTTGTAGCGCCTCTAAATAACTCTTTTGATGCTTAGCAAAATCACTATCATTCGCACCTTGATACAAGTTGATCGTTAAATTAGTCTTATTTCCACTGGCTTCAAGTTTTACCGTATAGTTAGCACTTGGCATTTTTATTTGATTTTTATTATCCCCCAATAAATTACTTAAAAACCCTGGATCTGGATTACTTACTTCAGATTGTAAAGAGTATACATCATACTGCCCAAGTGTTCGATCTTTGGTTAATACACCTAAACCTGCTCGTTCAAGTGCAACCCCAGTTCTCCACCAAGCACGATCAAAGTTATCATTGATAACTAAAGTAGTACCCATCAAATAAGCTTCATCAGTCGCTGATTCTTTGGCTGCTGCTACCGTTGATGCAACAACTTGTTTAGCTTCTTCAGGAGTATACCCCGAAAATGCCATAAACTGCATTAAAAACCCAAGTTCTAGTGCTGGATCAGGCTGTACTGGAATCCATTTAGTTGCCTGAGCATCTGATGGCTGCACTCGTATATTCTCATTTAAATTAGTAACACAACCTGGATAGACTTCGTTCATTTGATAATCAGATACAAAGACTTGAGTGTCGCTCTCATTTTGCCACAAAGTTATCCGATACATATATTGTGAGCCTAAAGAATAACTTCCACCCAAACCAGCCCAATCAAAAAACTTACGAGCACCAGTCTCGGGAACATTGGTATCTCTAATTGACCAATTGGTTTGTATCAAACCCACATTTTGATTTTGGAATTTTATACTAAGTCCTTGTTGATTTATAAAAGCCTGCATCATAGGCCATACTTTATCAACCGATTTTCCTTTTATTAATAACCATCTTTCAGATCCAGCCTGAACTATTTGCATATCTTTTACACTACTAAGAACATATCCCTCTTGTTTGACATCTAACATTTTGTAATTAGAGTTAGTATCAGGTGACACTAAACCTGGAGGTACCGCCAAATTACTAGAATTTCTTGGGTTTGCCGCTCCATAATCACCTTGCGAGTCAAAATTAGAAGTAGAACAAGCTACCAGCATCAAAGGTATTACACAATACTTAATTTTTTTTATATTAATTAACATTATTTTCTTCACGTATTATTAAATTTAAGAGTGGCTTAATTTTATCCTGATACTCTTGACTTAAGGTTATAAGTGGCAATCTTAAAACAGGGGCACTAATCACACCTTTTTCAAATAAAGCCCATTTAATTGGGATGGGATTAGATTCAATAAACATTAAGTCACACAATTCAAAAATCTGATTATTCACTTTTATCGCCTCATTATTTTTACTATTTAGGGCATAGTTACATAATTTACTAAATAACTTCGGAATTATATTACTAACTACAGATATTACTCCATCACCCCCACAAAGCATGAAAGCCATTGCTGTTGAGTCATCACCAGTAAACAACATAAAGCCCAGAGGTTTATGTTTCACCATATAACAGCAACGAGAAATCTCACCAGTTGCATCTTTTAGTCCCACGATATTACTAAAATCATGAGCGAGTCTTAGTATAGTTGTATCTTTTATATTGGAGCTGGTACGAGCTGGTACATTGTATAAAATAATTGGCATCTTACTTAGTTTTGCTATTGTTGCAAGGTGTAAATACATACCTTCTTGAGTAGGCTTCACATATGCTGGGGTCGATACTAAAAGATAATCAATATCCGAAACACCATTAACTAACTCTACAAATTTGCAAGCTGAATTTGTGCATGGGAAACCAATACCAACGATTATTTTTGCCCGTTTATTAACGGTATTTATAGCATGTTTTACTACTAACAGCTTTTCTTCATCGTCAAGCGAGAGAGCTTCTCCAGTTGAACCAATTACTACAATACCAGTAACACCACCAGCAATTTGGTACTCAATTAAACTATCTAATGCAGTAAAATCAACCAAACCATTATCTTTAAATGGCGTAACTATAGCAGTTATCGCACCTCTTAACATATTATACTTTCAAAAAAACAATAGCATAATTATATCAGTTTTTACAACTGATCAAACTTAGATCAAGAATAAATTCACTTTTTTTCTTTGCGGGAATTGTTATTATTTCTGTTTAATCGGCTCTTTGGAACATGATTACGCAGAACCTTGCTACTACCAGTAGATAAATGAATATTTTGGATTGAAATTTGTGGATCAAATAAATCACCTTTGGCACTAACTGGAATGACCACAGACTTAATCTCTTGTTTATTCGGAGGTAAATTACTTTTAATAGTCAGCATATAATCAAGCTGTGTATTAACAACATCAATTATCCCATTGCCACTAGCAATCAAATAAGGTGAATAAAAAACCACGTTTCCTAGTTTACTAACACCATCAATAAAATTAAATTGAGCATTTAATTTTTGGAATATGGTAGACTTATTAATGTTCAAAGAGTGAGATGCCGCGAAAATATTGAAATCTACACCTTGGAATGCGCCATCCTTAGCATCAATGGTGATTATACCATTCAAATTCTTATGTAAATCAACATAGGAGTTTGCATGACTAGTTATGGCATCTATTTTTAGATTGGCCTTGCCACTAATAGCTCCAACATCAAATAAGTCTTGAAACATTGTTTTAAGATCCAAATTATTGATTGTTTGCTTTGTTGAAATAGTATATCCATTACTTTCCTTAGATATTTTAGCACTGCCAAATAATGATCCATCGTAAATATTAGCGTGCAATTTAGCAATATTTAATGTGTTATCCTGTAATTTGAACTCTGTATTTACATCATTTAAATGTATTCTATCCAAAGAAAAATGCCCAATATTAAGTTTCCCAGCAATATTAAATAATGAAAACCACGCAAATGGTAGTAAAGAATCATCATAATAAAACGGCAATAGTTTACTATTCGCTACATTAAATGGGGATAAATCAAGATTATCAATTGCACCATCTATTAAAATTTGGGGTTTATCATTACTATTATCAACACTTAACCCTAGCTTCAAAGGTGCAAAGTTCAATACACCTGAAGCATTTACATTAAATAAATATTTTTTAAAATCATATTGACACACTCCTGATAAGGCTGCATTAAATTTATTATCAACAATATCAGGTCTTGCATAATTGAATTTACTACGACAATCCTCACTTATTATACCTGTAGCATTTATTTTTAATTGCTTTAATACCGAATCTAGTTGAATATTATTTTGCTGTACATTTATCAAATAACGTATATGCCCTTCGCCTAAAGAGTAAGATTTATAATTTGGCATACTCAAATTACTTAGACTCAAACTAACAGACTGATTCGCAAATAAATTGTTAAAAGCGAGGTTCAAGTTATTAAAGTTAGCGCCCTCTGGAGAAAAAGTTGTTTTAGCAATACCAAATAGCCCTTTATGATTATTTACATCAAGTGACCCAGACATATTATCTAGGATTAATTGCTTTTCCAAAACATGATAGCTCGTATCAGCACTAAACTTCATTTGCATATTAGTATTATAAACATTAACTTTAAAATTTCTAAATTTAATTACATCACTACTAATTGCATCCATAACTCCAGTAGAAGTTACAAAAGTGGCACTCTCCCCCATTTCAAATCCAAGTTTATAAACAGCACCTGAACTTGTATGCTGTACAGTAAACAAGCCATCCTTTATCGGATAAGGAGCATTTAGATCATCTGAATTTATTCCAAAAATACTAACATTATCAAGACGACTAAATGCTGAACCACCAGAGCTAGGAATTGTCAATAAATTACTAAGACCGTATTTACGAATATTATTCTCATTAATATTGACATCATTTAGGTCTAAACGTTTAATCTTATATCGTGCAAATACTAGGTCGATCCAAGACAATTGACAGTTAGCAGTTTTTATATGCATAAGCTCACTATCGTTATTAGTTGCAACATCCAAATCATTAACTTCCAAACTTAAACCATGCCAAAATTGTGGGATAATAGTACCGTTTACTTCAACATGATAATTATTATTATCAAATTCCGTATAAAGCATTTGTTTTACTTGGTCTTCATCAAATAAATAAAAAAAGAAGAACATTGGACAAGCAACAAATACCATTAGGAATACAACTGATACCCAATATAAAAGACGCACCCTAAATCTATTTAGACGAAAGATTTTTTTTCTCATTATATACTTACATCTTTAAATGTTTTTTTATAGTTATTATTTAATTTAATAATTTGTTTTTTTAAAGAAACAATATCACTATTATTATCGATAATATCATCACACAGCAACAATTGTAGTGATTGTGGCATTTGTGCATTCAAGATCTTTTTAACATTTTGTTCGCTTATGCCACTTCGATTAATTACTCTTTTAATCAAAACATCTTCTTTACAATCAACAAAAATACTTCTTTGAATAAGATTAATATATTTTACAGACTTAAATAACAATGGCACTACTACAATCAAATAATTCTGAGACGACTTATT
>CANMQR010000022.1 GCA_947499925.1 Neisseriaceae bacterium | reverse complement strand
TGAATAGTAATCCCATCACGTGGTTCAACTACTATCTTAGTTGCTAAAGAGTCATTAACCCTTTCAATTACATCAGGAGCGGTAGTCATTTGTGTACTTACTACCGAGTTTACTGGAACCATTGACTCATTAGCATTTCTAACCCATAGATTATCTAATAGGAATGGCGATTTTCTATACTGCTCATCACCTTGCAAAGTAACCCAGAATAAATCACCCATAATATAAAAATAGTTGACCAGATCAGGGCCATAGTTAGCTTCAAGAACATTATAAATATCTTGCACATTTAGACCATAAAACTTAGCCATTTCAATATTAACTAACACACTATAAGCCTGATTATTTGGATTAAAAGTAAAATAACTAGTACTAATATCTTTACTCTTATTAAGTATACCAGTTATTTGTTTGGCATAGCTCTCAAGTGCAAAATAGTCTCCATTTACTTTATCTTGAATATAAACTTCAATACCATTAGTACTACTTAAACCATCAATTGCAGGTTGATTATAAGCAATAAATTTGGCTTCTTTTGAAGTATTACCATATTCATTAGCATCTTTAATTAATTGGTTTACATCAACTTTACGACTATCCCAATCTGTTAAATCAGTTGTTACAGTCGCTACATTAGTTTTTATAGACCCCGCATGTAGTTCGTCAATCCCAATTAGACTAACTGTATTTTCAATATTTTTGTCTTTAAGTAAATGATTGATATAACCATCAGTAACTGATTCAGTTCTTTGCAATGATGCATTATTCGGTAATGTAACTTGAGTTACATAAAAGCCCTTGTCTTCATTGGGAATAAATCCAACCGGTAGTATATAAAATAATAATCCAGTTATAATCAAAACTAATCCAAAGAGTATAATTGTGAGTCTACGATAGTTTAATAAAAACTTAACTGCCGCAATATACTTATCGGTAACCCACTCAAAGCCCTCATTGAATTTCTCAAATACTTTAGCTTTTTTGGCAGTAGCTTGATGATCTTTTAAGAAAATTGCACATAATGCTGGAGTTAGGGTAAGAGCTACAATACCTGATAGCACTACTGAAATCGATATAGTAATTGCAAACTGTTTATATAAAATACCAGTTAAGCCACCCAAGAATGCTGAAGGAATAAAGGCACAGCATAAAACAAGTACAATCGCAATCAAAGCACTAGCTACTTCATGCATAGTTTTGATACTAGCTTGTTTGGCACTAATACCCTCAGCCTCCATAATCCGTTCAACGTTTTCAATTACGACTATCGAGTCATCAACAACGATACCAATTGATAAAATCAAACCAAATAAAGTTAGATTATTGATACTAAACCCAGTAACATACATTCCAGCAAAAGTACCAATAACTGCAACTGGAATAGTTAGTACCGGAATTAAAGTAGCACGAGCTTTTTGTAAGAATAAAAACACTACAAAAATCACCAAAATACAAGCGTCACGTAATGTATCACTTACATTAGACAAGGCTTTTTTGATAAACTTGGTATTATCAAAAGCTATGCTATAACTCATTCCATCTGGAAATTGTTTAGCTAATTTTTCCATGGTTTTTAGAATCTCTCCATGTACTTGAAGTTGATTAGCAGTGGGATCTAGATAAATTTGTAACCCAATTGTTGATTTTTTATTTAATTTGTTAATCGTATCATAGCTAAATGCTCCAAGCTCTACGCGGGCAATATCTTTAATTCTGATATATTGAACGCCTTGACTTCTAACAATAATATTTTCAAACTGTTTCGGGTCACTATAGTAACTTTGTCCAACCAAATTAACTACCATCAAGCTTTTACCAACTGTAGGTGGTGCACCTGTTTGCCCAACTGCTACTTGGACGTTTTGTTCATTAATTGCATTTTCTACATCAGTTAGTGTAACTCCTAACTTTTGCATCACATCTGGTTTTAACCATATTCTCATAGAATATGTACGAGCTCCAGCCATTTCAACGTCACCAACGCCCTTAACCCTAGATAACTCAGTATATATCGCACGATAAGTATAATTACTTAGATACACCATATCTTGGCGTCCATCACTTTGCATCGATATTGACATTAGGGCATTTTGAGAGCTTTTACGCATTGTTACACCAAGATTTTGTACAATTGATGGTACCATTGGTAATGCCGTATTTAAGCGATTTAGAACATCCCCTATCACCGCATTTAGATTAGTACCGGTTGCAAAAGTTACTACTAGATTATAGTCTCCATTACTTGACATAACTGAATTCATATAAATCATTTGGTTGGAGCCATTAATCTGATCTTCTATAGGAGAGGCTACAGTTTTTTGAATAACCTCAGCATTAGCACCAGGATAATGAGCAGTAATAGTAATAGTTGGTGGCGCAATATTTGGATATTCAGCAAGTGGTAAGCTAAAAATTGCAACAAGACCACATAATACAATAATTATAGAAATTACTGATGAAAAAACTGGATTATTTATAAAATATCGAAACATTTATTATCTTTCAATTAATAGACTTAAATTATAACTCATAACTTTAATTACCATATACTATTTTTGTTCTACCTTATGCTTATAATTTCGCATAATCATCACAAAAAATGCAGGTGTTAGTAAACTTGATAAAAACACTGAACCCAAAATACCACCAATAATACCAATACCAACTGAATGTTGAGCATTTGCCCCAGCTCCTGTTGCAAATGCTAGTGGTAATGTACCAAAAATAAAACACATTGAAGTCATTACAATTGGTCTAAATCTTTGTTTTAAAGCATGTATAGCACTTTCTTCTACAGAATTACCAGCTCTAAAATACTGCAATGAAAACTCAACCAATAAAATTATATTTTTGGCGGATAAGCCTAGTAATGCCAATAAACTAATTTGGAAGTATAAATCATTTTGTTTACCTGTGAAGAATAGTATCAAAGCAGCTCCAAATAAGGCAAAAGGAATCCCCATCATTACTACAAGTGGTAAACGCCACATTTCATATAAAGCCGACAATACAAGATATATCATTATTATAGAAAACACAAAAGCAAATGCTGAGGTTTTCTGCGATAAAGTCAACTGATAACTAGTCCCAAACCAATCATAGTTATAAGCTTTGGGAACATTACCAACCTCAGCAACAATAACTTGCATTACATCCCCAAATGAGTATCCAGGAGATGGCATAGCAGTAATTTTGGTTGCCATATAACCATTAAAACGTTGAATAACTTGAGCATCACGGGTATTAGTTACTTTTACTACACTAGTAACTGGAATCATACTACTATTACCAAAATGATTAGAAGCAGCAGTACTAGTTCCCTTTATAAATACATTACGTAAATTATCAACAGTTGTTCTAAACGGATAATCTGCCTGCATAATTACCCACACCAAATCTTGCATAATATAGGCATAATTCACGTTATTATTACTATAAATAGTTTGGATTGCATTATATAAATTATTTATATCGACCCCATAAAATGTTGCCATTGAAAAATTAGGTACAATAGATATTTCCATAACATTAGTATCTAAAGTCTGAAATGCCGTACCAACTTCTTTATGTTTTTTTAGTCTTTCGATAAGACCTTGCCCAACTTCTTGTAGCTTATGCGTATCTCCATTAACTCGATCTTCAAGATAAAACTCAATTCCACCAGTTGTACTAAGCCCCCTGATTGTTGGTTGATTAAAAGCCCGAACTGACATACTTGGATTATTCATACCTAATACATTTAGAGTTTTTATTATACTATCAGCATCTCCACCCTTAAAATGGCGTTTATCCCAATCAATAAGACTAATAAAGAATGATGCTGCATAGGTTTTTTGATTACCCGAATCAAGAAAATCAAAACCTGCAACACTAATAACCGAATCAATCGCAGGATTTTTAGTTAATTTCTCAATAATTCCATGAACTTTATCATTAGTATCATTAAGGCTAGAAGAAGACGGCAGATTAATAGTTGCAAAAATTAGCCCCTGGTCTTCATTTGGTACAAATGCCTTTGGCACTAATTTAAATAAACCAAGTGTCATAGCAAATAATAATACCCATAAGCAAAAAGCAAATTTGGTATGACGCACAAAAAAGGTAGCAATTCTCACATAAAAATCAGTTACTCTTTCAAATCCACGATCAAACCAATTATTATGTTTCACCTTATGAACTACGTTTTTTAAAATCAAAGTGCTAATCGCAGGGGTAAAAGTAAGAGCACAAATCCCCGATAAAACTACGGCGCAGGCAATAGTAACTGCAAATTGCCGATACATATTACCACTTAGACCTTTTAGCCCCATTGCTGGAATAAATACCACACTTAATACCAAAACAATAGCAAGAACTGCACCAAACACCTCTTCTAATGTCATAGCAACGACTTTTATCAAAGGTAGGGTTGGATTCTCATTCCTTAAACGTTCAATATTTTCAACAATCACAATTGCATCATCAACTACAATCCCAATAGCCAAAACCATCGCAAAAAGACTGAGGGTATTAAGGCTAAAATTAAATATATAAAGACATGCCATAGTACCTATAATCGACACTGGTATTGAGCAAATAGCAATAACACTTGCTCTCCAGTTTTGTAAAAATAAAAATATAATTATTCCAACTAAGGCAAAAGCAATTAAAAGAGTATCTTGTACATTCTTGACTGATGCTGATACAAACTTAGAGTTATCAATCGTTACACGATAAGATAGCCCTTTAGGAAAACTTACTGCATCTTGATTTAGTCTATCAATAATTTGTTTTTTAGCTGCAAGTTGATTCGCACCAGGTTGCAAAAATATTTGCATTACATTACATGGATAGTGATTAAATTTATCTTTTTTATCTCTAAAATTAACTTCTGCTATAGTTGTATAAGAAATCGAACCTAGTTCAACACGAGCAATATCCTTTACACGAACCGTCTGGGCATTATTATTTAAAATAACCATATTAGCAAACTGCTCAGGGGTACTATACATTTCATTACCCTTGAGATTGAGGACCAAATTATCTCCCTTTGATCCAGGAGAGCCATTGGCTCGTCCAACAAAATTTTCAACGTTCTGATCTTTAATTACATTTTGTAAATCATTAACAGTCACACCATAACGTTGCATTTTATTTGGATCTAACCAAATTCGAATAGCATATGAACCACTACCAAAAATATTAATAGTTCCAACTGAAGGTAATAGTAATAAATCGTTCTCAACCGTACGTTGTAGATAATTACTAACAAATTTAGGGTCAAGATATGGATCAGCATAAAATGCTGCTAAGAGCAACATATCTGGAGAACTTTTTCTAGCAGTAACCCCCATTCTTTGTACTACACTTGGCAAAAGAGGCATTGCTGCATATAGGCGATTTAGTACTTCATTAATTGCATAGTTTAAGTCAGTGCCCACATCATAAGTAAGAGTAATATTAACAGTACCAATTGATGAGGTTGAGGTAGCCATATAAGTTAGCCCTGAAACCCCATTTAACTGATTTTCAATTTGAGCGGCAACAACACGTGCTGCTGTCTCAGCATTAGCACCTGGATAAGAAGCATTAATCTGAGTAGATGGTGGTGAAATATCAGGAAACTGACTAACTGGTAAATTAAATAGAGCAACAGCACCACACAAAGTAATAATTAATGAAATGACTGTTGCCAAAATTGGGCGACGTAATAAAGCTTTTAAATCCATAATTCAGCTTTTAAACTTTCTTATTTATATAAATCATCAATTGATGGAAGATCATCATTTGATCTTGCATTCATTTTATAAACTTGTAATTTTCTAAAAAAGCTATAAAAGCTTGATTCAGTATTACTAAGTGATTGATACATCGAAGCTTGTTCAAGATCAGTATTTAATTTTAACATTTGTGCCTGATAGTATGCCGACTCAATTGATATCTGAGACTTAGAAACTACCGCACTCTCAACACTAGTTATGGCTTTAATTTTAACACTACTTAAGTCAATTTTTATTTGATTAAGTGAAATATTTATAATTTCTATACCTAGATCATTTTCGATAAGTGGATTACTAATTAAATCATTTAATTGATTAAACGTAGATAAATCAGTGGTTTTTATGCGCGTTTCTAGAATTTCCGTCACTTTATTAGCTAACATTTTATGAAAATTTTCATTTACAGCCAAATAGGTTTGGGGATTAATTACTTGCCATTGTATTGCTACACTTATTTCAGCTTTGGTAGCATCATTAAAAGGGAGATTTACTGTGAATAAGCCTTCACGTTTATTCATAAATATATAGTTTACTCGCTCAAGCACTGGCCAAGTAAAGTGAATCCCCGAAGTTAATACTGACTCTTTTTTAGTAAATATATTCGTAACAACTACATTTTCGCGTTTATCAATACTAATAGTACCTAAAATTAAGATAATGATACTAAGCAAAACTAAAACCACAATTTTCTTCACATAATTAGTAGGCATTATTTTTGTTCTCCACTTGATTGTTCTACCGAATAATCGTTAACAGTACTAATATTTCTGCTACGATTAACAGACCTATCAAAATGACGCTCTCTAGTTGAGACATTAGATACTGTATTGGATAATGGCTTATCTAACATGATTAATAATTCTTCTAAATTCATATCTAATAGCGGATACGAGTAATTTGAAGGAATAGCATTTTTGGTTTCAAAATACAATCTCTCTACTATGCTCTCAGGATTTTGTTGATACTGTGGCAATAACTCCCTAAACTCTGCTATTTGCGCTTTGGTTTCACTAATAGTATTTTGATGATATTCATTCGCGCTTTGAAGTAGTCTATCAACTAATGGTAGAGATTCAACAATATTAGGTACTACAGCTGCTTCTGGTTTAACTTGGTAATCTTGAAGCGAACTAATATTTAACTTAATTATTTTTATACCATAAGCTGATATCGCTTGGTTTACATTGTCTCTAACTTCACCAGCAACAACCGTTAGATTTTCTTTTAAAATTTCACTTTCTAATTTCTTACTAAAATAATCACGTAATTGATTTTGCACCAATATACTTACATAAGTATCCATATTATTTTGCTTTTGAAGTATATTTTGAAATAATAGGCTTGGATCTTCGATCTGGTAATTAAATTTACCATCAACTTTTATCATCCCCAAATCACGACTTAAAACAGTTTGGGTAGTTTGAGATAAATTAGAAAAATCGATAAACTGACTAATATCAGAACTCAATACTTCAATATCACCAAATGGGTACGGTGCTGTAAAACCAACCTTTATACCTTTTTGTACACTAGCAATCTCACCACGTTTTAGAATAAGTCCAAACTGATTTTCA
>CANMQR010000021.1 GCA_947499925.1 Neisseriaceae bacterium | reverse complement strand
TTAATGAAAGGCATATTATTGAAATTTCAACCTATCGTAGCTCAAAAGTAAATAAAAACAACTTAAACGAGCGCGGGCGCATTGTTGAAGACAACAACTACGGCACTCAAAAAGAAGATGCTATTAGACGTGATTTCACCATCAATGCCCTATATTATGACCCAATTAATGAAATCGTTATTGACTATAATAATGGCCTTAAAGATATTGAAAAAAAACTAATTCGCATTATTGGCGAACCTAAAGAGCGCTATACTGAAGATCCTGTTCGGATGCTTCGAGCTTTTCGCCTTGCTGTAAAACTTAATTTACAAATTGAAAAAAGTACATTTACACCATTTGCCAAAATGAAGCATTTACTAACCCATGAAAACAAAGGGCGTATGTATGAAGAAATGCTTAAAATACTTTTATCAGGTAGTGCTGTTGCTTGTATCGATAAATTACGTGAAGTAAATCTACCTCATGGCGTATTTACCTTATTTGACCATCTATTTTTTAAAACAAAGCCCGATACTTTTGCTATCAAATCTTTAGAAAAAACTGATGCTAGATTACAAGAGACCAGTGATGTTTCATTAGTATTTATCTTATCAGGTTTAATGTGGAGCATGGTATATACAGCTTGGCAAAAATTAATTGCTAGTGGCACTAATACTCACCAAGCATTACTTGATGCTATTTATCAACATAGAGATTTTGCTAATAGTATTGGAATTACAAAATACACCTTCTCAGCAATGCGTGACGTGTGGCTACTCCAATTAGAGTTTGAGACCCCATCTATTAAACATTTAGGACACATACTAACAGTTCCTCGCTTTAGACAAGCATGGCACTTATTCTCTCTAAGACATGATGCTGGACAAATTGACCCAGTGATGTTCAAATGGTGGGATCGATTCATCAATGGCGATAACGACCTTAGAATACTCTTGCAAGAAGAGCTCCCCCAGGAAGAAGATGTCACGAAAACGCTAAAAAAACGTAAACGTAAAAAGAAAACCGCAACCAAAAAGGAAATATAATGAGTATTGCTAAACGTATGTCACTTATCAAGGAATCTCCTACTCTAGCTGTGATGAATAAAGCACGAAAAATGAAAAATGAAGGTCTAGATGTTATTGCACTTGCTGCTGGAGAGCCAGACTTTGATACACCACAACATATAAAAGAAGTAGCAATAAAAGCTATTAATGATGGCAAAACCAAATACACTAATGTAGGTGGCACTCCTGAACTAAAACAAGCTGTTGTTGAAAAATTTAAAAGAGAAAATCATCTTGAGTATGCAACTAATGAAGTCATCGTATCTGCTGGTGGAAAACATAGTATTTATAATGCCCTTCAAGCTTTAATTAGCGAAGGCGACGAAGTAATAATACCTGCCCCATATTGGGTATCTTATCCAGATATGGTACTTTTGTGTGGTGGCACTCCTATATGCGTAGCTTGCTCAATTGAAGATAATTATAAACTCACCCCAGAAAAACTAAAAAGCTCATTAACTTCAAAAACAAAAGCATTATTTATAAATAGCCCTAGTAATCCAACCGGAATGGTATATACTAAAGAAGAATTAAAAGCTATAGCTGATGTATTAAAGAATTACCCAGAAGTTTATATTATCACTGATGATATCTATGAACATATTTTATTTAATGATCAAACTTTTTCAAATATTGCTAATGTAGCTCCTGAATTAATTAACCGCACATTAATAATCAATGGAGTTTCTAAGGCATACGCTATGACAGGTTGGCGAATTGGGTTTGCTGCAATTAAAGATGCAAAAATTGTCTCTGCTATGGAAACCATCCAATCTCAATCTACTTCAAATCCATGTTCGATTGCTCAATATGCTGCGTATGGCGCTCTAACTGGTGGACTTGACTGCATAAAACCAATGCTCAAATCCTTTAGCGAACGCCATGATTATGTGGTTGAACGTCTAAATAAAATTAGAGGAGTTCGTTGTTTATATGCTCAAGGAGCATTTTATGCCTTCTTTGAATGTAGTAATGCTATTGAAAATCTTTACAAAGAAGGTAAAATCGCTGCAAAAACTGATTTAGCACTTGCTAATTACTTACTCGATAGTTTTCTAGTTGCTGGCGTTCCTGGAAGTGCATTTGGCTTAGATAACCACATTCGCTTATCTTTTGCTACTAGCCTCCAAGAATTAACAGTAGGATTAGATAGAATCGAAAAAGCACTTAATTAACATCAAAGAACCACTGGTAGTTAAAACATAATTTTATTACATATCAGTGGTTTATATACACAGCACTTGACAAAACAATGCAAAAAATGTTAGAATGTATAGTTATAACAAATTTAATAAGGCCCTAATACATGATACATTTGTACTCAGATTCACGATGCCCATTCTCGCACAGAGCTCGTATAGTTCTAAATTTCAAAGATATGGATTTTAAAGTAGTTGACGTAAATATCAATATGCGTCAGGATTTAATGGTATTAACTCCATACAATGAAACACCAGTTCTAGTTGATGATATAGATAAAAACAATAAGAAAAAAGATTTGATTTTACTTGAAACTAATATTATCTGTGAATATATTGATGATCGTTTTCCACACCCACAATTAATGCCTATTGAACCAGCAGAAAAAGCCCGTTTAAGAATGCTTATGCATCGTTTTGACCGTGAATTATTTGTGCATTTACGCACATTAGACACAATGAATTTGAAAGATTCCAAAACTAAAAAAGAAGCAGAAAAACTTAAAAAACCTATAATTGCAGGATTAGATAGTATTGCTCAAGTATTTGTAGCCAATAAAAAAGCTGAATTCATTTTTGGGAATAGTTTCTCACTTCTTGATGCAGCAATTCTACCGCTTCTATGGCGCTTATCTCATTATGATATTGAAATTAAACCGACTTGGTCTGGAATGATGAAATATGCACAACAATTATTTACTACTCCAGCGTTCACATCTTCGCTAACTCCAGCAGAGCGAGTAATGCGCTAAATGATAAGCCAAAAACCTTATCTTATTCGGGCGATTTATGAATGGTGTGAAGATAATAACTTTACACCATATTTAGCTGCAAAAGTAGATGACAACACCTTAGTACCAAAGCAATACGTTCAAAATGATCAAATCATATTAAATATAAGCCATGATGCAACAAAAGACATTCTAATTGACAATGAATGGATTACTTTTAAAGCAACTTTTGGTGGAAGTATTAGGGACATTGCAGTACCAGTTAGTAACGTACTTGCAGCTTTTGCTAAAGAAAATGGATTAGGAATGCAATTCAAAGAAGATCCTGAACCGCCTCACACACCAGCAAAAACTGGTGGTTTAAAATTAGTAAAGTAGTTTTTAATGTTTGAGCTAAACTTAAATGGTCTTAACTGCCCTTTGCCAGTTCTTAAAACTAAAAAGTTTTTAGCTAATCTTGAAGCTGGAAATCAAGTAAAAATTATTACAGATGACCCTGCTTCATTAAATGACCTCCAAGATTTTTGCAGTAAAACTGGTCATAAATTAATCGCACAAAACACAAAAGACAATATTATCTATACCGTAATAGAACATCGCTAACATAATTTAGGAATCAATAATAATGACAGAGATACTTGACGAAAATCATATTATAGCTGAACGTAGACAAAAACTATCTAATATCAGAAAAAGCCGCGTTGCTTATTCTAACCATTTTAAGCCAACACACAAATCACATTTCATTCACTCTCAATACGGTGAGTTAAATGGTGAAGAGCTAGTACAAAAAGAAATAACGGTATCTGTTGCTGGGCGTATGATGTTAAAACGTATCATGGGTAAGGCATCGTTTGCTACTATTAATGATGGTACTTCTAAAATCCAAGTTTATGTTAGCAAAGAAAAAATCGGTGAAGCAGTATATGATGAATTCAAACACTTTGATATTGGTGACATTATAGGTGCACATGGAACCTTATTTAGAACAAAAACCAATGAATTAAGTATATCAGTTACTAAAATTGAACTACTAAGTAAGAGCTTACGTCCACTACCAGAAAAATTCCATGGATTAACTGACCAAGAGCAGTGCTACCGACAACGTCACTTAGATCTTATAATGAATGAAGAATCAAAAAATCTGTTTATCAAACGTTCACAAATTATTCACTCAATTCGTGACACTATGGTTCGTGAAAGCTATCTTGAAGTTGAAACTCCTATGATGCATTCAATACCTGGAGGCGCTACAGCCAAACCATTTATCACACATCATAATGCTCTTGATATGCAGTTATTTCTTCGCATTGCACCTGAATTATATCTGAAGCGTTTAATAGTTGGTGGGATGGACAGGGTATTTGAAATCAATCGTAACTTCAGAAATGAAGGTCTATCTACGCGTCATAATCCAGAATTTACTATGATGGAATTTTATGAAAGTTATGCTGATTATAAACGCATGATGGAAATTACAGAACAAATAATCAGAAAAGCGGCTCTTGATTCAGTTGGAAAATTAGTAATTAGTTACCAAGGACGAGAAGTTGATTTAAGTAGAGATTTTGATCGTTTAACTATTGTTGAGTCTATTATCAAATACAATCCTGAGTTTACTACCACTCAATTAAATGATATAGATTTTTTACGCCAAACACTTACCAAACTTACTCGCAAAGCTCCTAGTGACAACGAAAGCCTTGGCGTACTTCAGTTATTACTATTTGAAGAAAATACTGAAGCCAAACTATGGCAGCCAACTTATATTATTGACTACCCTCTTGATAGCTCTCCTCTAGCAAGACAATCAGATAGTAACCCGCTGATAACTGAGCGTTTTGAGTTATTTGTAGTTGGGCGAGAACTCGCAAACGGATATTCTGAGTTGAATGACCCTGAGGATCAAGCAGAACGCTTTAAAAAACAAGTTGCTCAGATGGAGTCAGGAAATGACGAAGCTATGCATTATGACGCTGACTACATTCGTGCTTTAGAGTATGGGATGCCTCATACTGGTGGCTGTGGTATTGGGATTGACCGATTAGTTATGTTATTAACTGATGCAGCATCCATACGTGATGTAATATTCTTTCCACAAATGCGCGCTATTTAAAGAATTTCACGATGGATGACTTGTTTAGTGCAGTTGAGCCCTTAAGTAAAATTCAAACTGAAATTGACTCTTTAACTGATAAGCTAGTTAAATATAATCATAGTTACCATACTAATGACATTTCCTTAATAGCTGATACGGAGTATGATAAATTATTTCGTAAACTTCAGGAGTTAGAACAAGAACATCCAGAGTTAAAACGTAAAGACAGCCCCACCAACAAAGTCGGTGGTACTGTATTAGATGAATTTAATCAAAAAGCACATCAAATCCCTATGCTGTCACTTAATAATATATTTAGTGACATGGATGAGACTAGTATTGAATTACGCCATAAGGAATTATTCCAATTCAATAAACGACTGTGCGAAGCTATTGGGGTTGACTCTCTTCAATACGTTGCATCTCCCAAATATGATGGTGTTGCTATAAGTATTACTTATATTAATGGCATTTTTACAGAAGCTCTTACTCGTGGCGATGGCTATACTGGAGAAGATGTTACTAATAACATAAAGACCATAAAAAATATCCCACTGACTCTTAAAAATGATAATTTACCGTCGCATATAGAAATTCGTGGTGAGATATTAATACAAACAGATGACTTTATTAAACTAAACCAAGAACAAGATATCAAGGGCTTAAAACAATATGCGAATCCGAGAAATACAGCAGCAGGTAGCATACGCCAACTTGATAGTAAAATAACAGCTAGTCGCCCCCTACACTTCTTTGCCTACTCTATTGCTTCATATAGTAATGAATTACAATTTACCAAATTTTCTGATCAATTAGAATATTTAAAACAAGTTGGATTTGATGTAAGTGAATATTGCAAAATTTGTAATGGCGTTAATGAATTAGCTAGTTTTTATGAAGATGTTTTAGCAAGTCGGCAAAAACTACCGTTTGGGATTGATGGTGTTGTATATAAAGTAGACGAGATTTCTTTGCAAGAAAAATTAGGATTTGTTGCAAGAGCTCCAAGATTTGCGATAGCTCATAAATTCCCTGCTGAGGAAGCAGAATCTCAGATACAAGATATCCAGATACAGGTGGGCAGGACTGGGGCCTTGACTCCTGTAGCTAAAATTAAACCAGTTAGTGTTGGTGGAGTAATTGTATCAAATGCTTCGCTTCATAACCAAGACGAGATAAGGCGTAAAGATGTACGTGTTGGTGACTATGTGTTAGTTCGCCGTGCTGGAGATGTTATACCTGAAGTGGTACGTGTAGTACTAGACAAACGCCCTAGCGATACCCATGAGTTTATTATGCCCCATATGTGCCCAGTATGTGGCTCACATTTAGTACAACTAGAGGATGAAATAATAGTTCGCTGTAGCGGTGGCTTATATTGTAGCGCACAGAAGAAATTCACACTAATTCATTTTGCAAGTAAATTAGCACTTAATATAGACGGGATGGGAGACAAAATAGTTGAACAATTAATTGATAATCAATTAATCAATACTCCTTCAGATATTTTCAAGCTACGTTTGGAACAATTAATTACTCTAGATAGATTTGCTGAGAAAAGCGCTAATAATTTAATTAGTGCAATAAATTACAGTAAAAACACCACTTTAAAACGCCTAATTTATGCTCTTGGAATTAGACATGTTGGTGAAAGCACCGCAAACTCTCTTGCTAATACCTTTGGGGATCTCGATAATTTGATGAATGCAACCGTTAGTGAGCTACTTCAAATCAATGATATAGGTGAAATAGTTGCTACATCCATTGTAGACTTCTTCTCAGAAAATCATAATCGTGAGATTATTTCTGAATTACTAGCTCTTGGTGTTAATTACTCCAAAAACATAAGTAAAAGTATTTTTAACGAAAAAATAAGTGGTAAAACTTTTGTGCTAACTGGTAGCTTAATAGACTACACTCGTGATGAGGCTCGAGAGCTCATAGAAAGTTTTGCAGGACGTGTATCATCATCAGTATCCAAAAAAACAGATTATGTAGTAGCTGGCAGTGAAGCAGGAAGTAAACTAGACAAAGCAACAGGTTTTGGAGTTACCATACTTGATGAACAACAATTTAAACAATTATTCGAAGGTTAAAACGATGTCTAAATATACTTATATTTATCTTCATGGATTTGCTTCAGCTCCTTCGTCTTTTAAAGCTCGCTACTTTAAAAATAAGCTTGATGGTTCGGAGGTTATTATTCCCGATCTTAATCAAGATGATTTTTATAATTTAACTCTAAGTCGTCAGATTCAACAAGTTGGTGAGATAATCAAGGATATTGATGGGGAAATAATTGTATTTGGTTCTAGCATGGGTGGTTTGACTGCATTACTTTTAGCTGAAAAGTATCCTAGTATT
>CANMQR010000020.1 GCA_947499925.1 Neisseriaceae bacterium | reverse complement strand
ATATATTTTAATTGTATTAACCAAAAACTTGGTAAAAGCTAATGTTTTGCTATGATGCACTGTGTCACTTTGCGGCGAATATTAAGCCAAACAAACTAACAATAATAACTACTACAGATTTTAATAATATCCAAAAACTTGCTACACTTAGAAATCAATACCCAAAAGCCAAAATTGGATTTGGCATCCATCCATGGTTTGTGCAAAATAATTCTGTAGAAGAATTAAAAACTCTAATTACCCAATATAAACCAGATTTTATTGGTGAAATTGGTTTAGATTATTTGTATCCCGACGCTAAATTACAACAACAAATATTTACTGCACAACTAAATTTAGCAAAGGAGTTCAATTTACCTGTGATAATACACTCGATTCGGGCGTATAATGATGTACTGAAGATATTAAAAACATATAATATTCGTGGAATTATCCATGGATTTAATAGTAATAGCATTATTGCTAAGGAGTTTACTAATCTTGGGTTTTTACTCGGTATTGGAAATAATATTAGCAAAAATTCGAAAATAACTCAAAGCATAAAAGATATCGGCATTAGTAATCTAGTATTTGAAAGTGATGCCCCATTTAGCTCATGCTTTAATAAAAAAACATCGATAAGTGATGATACTTTTTTGTATGCTCAAATGGTTGCCAACAAATTAGATATTAATCTTATAGATTTAATTGAATATAGTAATAGTAATCTTCAAAACTTATTTAAGTAATATAGTAAAATTATTGCGATACAGAAAGAACAAATATGAATAAAAAATCCCCGCGCCATTTGGCTCGAAGCCTTGCTATACAAGGACTATACTTCCATAAACTAAATAATACCAATCTTGATGAGATTGAAGAATTTTTAAGTAAAAACTGTTTTGCTATTTACCCTATATCAAATTACGAATTAATGCATTTTTTACTAGATCAAGGTATCACCAAGTATAATGATATGCTAAAACTTTATACTCCACATCTTAACCGTACTATTGATGAAATAAACCTTATTGAACAAATTATTCTAGTTATTGCTGCTGTGGAATTAACTAATAACCTAAGCGTCCCTGCCCCAGTTATAATTAATGAATCAGTTGAACTAGCCAAACTCTATGGAGCTGAGGAGTCGTATAAATTCATCAATGGTTTAGTTGATAAATTAGCTCGTGATCTAAGAGAATAGGTATCCTAAATTAATCATGCAAATCGAACAAACACTGATTGATGAAATAATTCGTAAGAATGATATTGCTGAAGTAATCGGTAAATCGCTAAAACTAAAACGAAGTGGCGGTAATTATTTTGCCTGCTGTCCATTTCATAACGAAAAATCAGCTTCATTCTCAGTTAATATTAATAAACAATTCTTTCACTGTTTTGGCTGTGGCGAATCAGGCAATGTCATTACCTTTGTAATGAAATACAATGGACTAAGCTTTATAGATGCTATCAAATCATTAGCTAGTAATGCTCAGGTTTACATACCTGAGAATAAAGTAACTATCTCTAAAGAGCAAATTGCACAACAAAAAGAACATAAACTAAACCTCGAAGGAACTATAAACCAAGTAGTTACTTATTATCAAAATAACCTCATCAATTCAAATATAGCAAGTAATTACATAGCCAAACGAGGGCTACCCAAAGCTATAATTGACAAATTTCTCCTAGGCTATGTACCAAACACACCAAACCCACTATCTGGATTATTTAAAAATTATGCTACTAATAAATTTCTAATGGATGCAGGACTTGTTGTCAAAAATGAAGCTGGTAAAATCTATGATAGATTTCGTGATCGAATTATGTTTCCGATTAGAAATGTTAGAGGTAACGTAATAGGTTTTGGTGGTAGAATTATTGATAAAGGTGAACCTAAATACCTAAACTCACCCGAGACAGAGTTATTTAATAAATCATTAGAGCTCTATGGCTTATTTGAAGCTCAAAAGCAGATTAGGGATAAGAACCAAGCTTTCGTGGTTGAAGGCTATATGGATGTTATCGCCATGTTTCAGTTTGGGGTTGATAATGTTGTTGCCAGTATGGGAACTGCTGCAACTGATGAACAAATTAAGAAACTTTTTCGAGTTTGTGATGATATTTATTTTTGTTTTGATGGCGATAAGGCTGGACAAAAAGCTGCTTGGAGAGCATTAGAGCGATCAATTCCATTAGTCACTGATGCTAAAGCGGTACATTTTATATTTTTACCACCTGAACATGACCCTGATAGCTTCTTACGTAAGCATGGTACAAGTGAATTTATCAAATATCAAGAAGAACATTGTCTCTCAATGTCGGACTTTTTGTTGAAGCAACTTGCTTTAGGGGTAAATACAAGTAGCAATGAGGGTAAGGCCAAACTAATTAGTCTTGCAAAACCATATATCGAACAGGTAACTGCGATAGCACTCCAAGTAATGCTAAAAAAACAACTAGCATCATTGGTAGAACTTGAAGCAACTGTATTAGAAAGTATTTTAAACAATCGCTCACGCTATGCTTTTTATACCCAAAGACTAAACCCTAAGTTACTCCCTGAGACTACAAGAGTTCCATTAATCAATAAGATTTTAATAATAATTAAAACCGCCTTAAAGAATATAGGCTGGGTAATTAATTACAAACTACCAGAACCAGAAGAGCTTGAAGGGTTAAGTCGTGAGATACTTGATCTGATAATTCTACTTGATTATATCCAAAGTAACTATGATGATGGTGATACCGTTGAACTACAAAATATAGAGTGCAAAAGCCTTAATCTAAATAATCTCAAAACGAGGTCTGATGAACTAGTTGATACTAATGAAAAAGATTTTATCAAACGCTTAGATATCTTACTTAAACGTACTCGCCATCGAGTAACCCGTATCCCCAACATCCCCATGAAGAGCAATTAGTTAACGATCATACGTCTTCACAGTATTTTCTAATTTAATTATCCATTGATTAAAATGTGGACAACTCTCGCGAATAAGTGCTAAATTTGCATGAAGGTAAAATAGACTAGATAATTTACTATAACCATATTTTTCTAATCTTTTCGCTGGTAACTCTTGATTATTTATTGATTCACAGTCCAAGTATTTGTTTTTCTCAATTTCAATTCTTTTTTGATGTTTTTCAAGAAGCATATCAGATTTTATTAAACCATTACTATCTGCAAAACATAATGCTTCAAATTCATATGGTTGAATATGTGGAATAATTCTTAGTTTTTGACTTACTTCAAATTTAGATAATAACTGCTCTTCAAGTTTTGAGGCTTTTTCACCGGATGATATATCCATACGCATAATTTCGCTGTAATTATCAAATTTAGCAGCATGTAAACGACAAAAATCTATCATTGTGGTTACATAATCATATGTATAACTCATACCTATAATTAATTGCTCTATCCTTTTTTAGCAATACCTCCATCTAGATTTATAACCTTAGAATTAATATTCTTCAACTTTTCAAGGTGCGGAACTATAACATGTTCGATAAACTTTTCTTCACTCAGACCCTCAACTATAAAGCAAATATTAATCATTATGGACGCCCCCCAAGCAAATTCATCTCCCATAACTGAGGTAAGTTAAATTCTGTCAACCATTGAGAAAGATCATCCTTATTTAATTTTTTAAATTGACTAACCTTGTCTTTTTTATCAACTACAATTATATCTTCAGGATTAAAATTTGCCAATAATGTTGGTGACTGTGTACTTATTATAACTTGTCTTTCATTTGCTGCACGTTTTATTAGCCCTGACAAAACTGTTATTGCAGAAGGATGCAGCCCTAATTCTGGTTCATCTATAATTATAGTACTTGGCTGCAACTCATTTGGCATTAATAATAACACTGCTAAACAAATAAACCTTAACGAGCCATCTGATAAATAATGTGCTTTCCATGGTATATCTATATTATTCTTATTAAACCATTCAAGACTTATAAATTCGGTATTTCTAATAACAAAATCATGAAAATCTGGCACTACCTGACGAATAGTATCAATTATCATTTGATAAAATTGTGGATATTCATCATAAATTCGTTTTATCATTCCTGCAATATTTGCACCATCACCACGTAAGAATAAATTATCATTATTTGCAATAGTGCGCTTAATGGGTGAAGAATTACCAGTATCATTAAAATGAAATATTCCAACTTGATTATTTCCGTAATTCTGTAGTACCGCATTTGCTCCCCACCATTCAATAGGTAATAAATCACTGGGCCCATCTTGAATATCTACACCATATGTCAAGTTTGCAACTATTTCAAGTTTGCTCTCATAAGCATTGCTCATAAAGTCGCACTTAGGTTCAACTCCTTTTATAGTCACATCTTCGTTACTAAACCGAAAAACATCCTTATCAGTGGGAACTAATTGTGCACTATAATTAAACAACTCACCCCCAAGACCACCTTCATAATCCATTAATTGAATATCAAAATATAAATCCTTAGAAGCTTTTCGTCCATAATATAAAAAGGCATCCACCCCACCTCGATCTAATACATAATTTTGTAATTGACACGATAGGATATTATTAAAAAATGTAAATGCGCTTATTAGATTACTTTTACCAGACCCATTTGCACCAATTAAAATATTTAGATTAGTTAAATCGATTTTTGTATTTTTAATAGATTTATAATTTTCTAAATGAATATACTTTATCAAATTATTTTGTGACTTCATTCGTGCCTCATGTAACATTATATATTTTTTACGCCAAAAGAACCCATTAGCTGCCAAACGTGCAGTCCAAAAAATTTCATATACTAGGTTTTAATTTTATCTCAAGAATACAACCGATTGCATCGGCATAACGCTTAAGTGTAGAAATTGATGGTGAATGTTTTAAACCACCTTTTGCTGCTTCAAGCCTAGATACCGCACTTTTAGAAGAATGCATCTTCTGAGCAACAACTTCTTGACTAAAATGCATTTTCAGCCGCATGGATTTTAATTGTTCAGCTAATTCATATTCAAGCTTGAATTGCTCATACTCAGCTAAAACCGCAGGACTTTTTAGAGCCTTGTCTCTTAACTTATCATCCCCAGTTCCATTATCTCTCATTTTTCAGCTCCTTTAAGCGTTCGTTAGCAATATCTATTTTTTTGGGAAATAATGAATTATCAAATTTTTTACCATGATGAATGTTATCATATTTGGGAATATTTGTCAATTCTTACTTTTACATAAATACTAAACTTATTCTTCTATAGCTATGATAATATACCGTTATGAATCAGGTGTTATACTCGTTTTAGGAAGTTAAGAAATGACAACCATAAACCCACTTATCCCCAAAAATGCACGTCAGATCTTTATTGATGGCCCTGTAGGTAGTCTTGATTGCTTAGAGCTATCCCCATCAGGTGATGTTGTAGGTATTGCAATTGTTGCTCACCCTGACCCAAAAGGTGGCGGCACAAACACTCACAAAATAGTTCAAACTATGGCTAAAGTACTTACTAAAAAAGGCTATCTGTGTTATTGCCCTAACCTCCGTGGAGTTGGTGAGAGTGATGGGGTTCATGATATGGGTATTGGTGAAGTTGCGGACGCTAAGGCAATCCATGATTTTATCCGCAAACATTATCCAGATTTACCGCTTATTTTAGCAGGATTTTCTTTTGGTACTAGCGTAGTAAGTAATTTGGCTAGGCAAGTAGATCATAAACAATTAATCCTAATTGGACCTGGAATTACCCGCTATCTTGTAGTTGTGCCTGATGTTGCCAAAACTTGTGTAATTCATGGCGAAGAAGATGATATTACTCCATTAGCAGCAGTGCTTGAATGGGGGCGCACGAATAACCAACCAATTATATGGTATCCATCTACTGGACACTTCTTTCATGGGCAATTAATTGGCTTAGCCAACCTTCTTTCACAATTAATTTTATAGGAAATTATTATGGCAGTTTATACCAAATACCCTCACAAAGAACTTCATATGCGAGTTCGTCATCTAAACAATCGCGATTTCGCAATTTTATTTGGAGTATTTATTGGGATGGGTGTTGCTATTGACGGAATCTTCTTCCAACAATTTATAGTAGCACCAATTCTTGGAAATGTGGTTAATAGTAGCATCTATTTTAAAATAGGTGCCGTAATCCTTAGTGGCGGCACCTTTGGTAACTTACTTAGCTATGTTGGTTCATGCATAGATATAATTACAAATTATAATACTATTTTTGACTTAATCGCCAAAATTAGAGGTAAAGACTAGAATTTTATTAGATTTACTACTTCTTTAACACCACTGATTTCACGTATGCCACTAATTGCACCATTTATTTGTATTTTATTACCAGCATCTTTGCCTAATAAATAAACCACTCCAGCACAAGTTACCACTTTAATATTGTTGGTATTAACTTCTTTTTGGGCAATTAGTCTGGTTTTGGCAGCTGATGTTATATAAGCATCTTTTGAAATATCACCGATAGATTCTTTTTTGCCTATTTTTAGATGATTCAATACTTTTTTAACACCTTCAGTATTTTCTACCGCAAGATTTGCTTTATTATATTCTTTTTGGGATGGAACTTGTCCAGCTAACAAAATATCACTATCATAGCTTGCAACAGTAAAGCTACCATTTGGAACTTGTGCATCAAGTACAGAATTTACTTTATGCTCCAAAAGTTGGTCATCTACTACACTACCACCTCCACGAGCATCAGTTCCTGTTGCAGCAGCAGTACCAACTCCAGCTCCAATTACTGTTGCGGCACAACCAGTCATAGATATTACAACACCTAGCATTAATAATTTTTTTAACATTATAAAACTCCTATCATAAAAAACAAACTATAAAATTACCTTAAGTAATTCTGCAATACACCCAATTGTCTTACCGCTTGGGTCAAAGTGATCATTACATTCTGTAATTTCAACCCCTATAAGTTTTGATTTATCAATTTTTGATAATACTTCAATGCAATCATCAAAATTAATCCCATCATTGGCTGGAGTACCAACCCCTGGAGCAAACTCTGGATCAAAACCATCTAAATCAATGCTTAATCCCATTTTATCTACTCGTGAAGTTAATTCGTTCCAAGCTTCTAAAAACACTTCACCAAAACCACGCTCTCCAACTTCTTCTGTATAATAAATCTTCACCCCAAGACGTTCCAAGCGTTTTCTCTCAGCGGCTTCATAAGAGCGAATCCCAATAAAAACTATATTTTTAGGGTCGAGCTTTGGATTATTGTCTAAAATACTCAGAAATTCCTCATATCCTTCACCCATAAGTGTTGCAACTGGCATACCATGAATATTACCACTTTCACTATCTTCAGGTGTATGAGCATCCAAATGCGCATCTAGCCAAATTAAACCATAGCTTTGATCTTTCAGAGCTGTTGCTATTCCGCTCCAAGACCCAATAGCACAAGAATGATCCCCACCAATTATTATTGGTAATTGATTATTTAATACCGCATCCTGGGTT
>CANMQR010000019.1 GCA_947499925.1 Neisseriaceae bacterium | reverse complement strand
TAGGGCCGGTAGTATTTTATTGTTTATTTATCTTGTTGTGACAGCGTTTTTGGGACATCATTTTTCTGATGGTTTTATCTGGGCATCACCAGGTGGTGGTTGGGAATATCCTGTATTATGGTCTGTTTTGGTGTTAACATTTGCCTTTTTTGCACCGTACAAGTTTTCGGTAGATCAATTTTTACTAAATCATTATAATTTACCCCAATGGTTAGTCTATTTTATAGGTAAGAGAAGGAAAACCTTTTAAATCAAAAATCTTGCCAACAATAGATGTGAGCAAGTGAAAATTAATTATTTAAACAACGTTAACTATATGTTATAATTCTATTATCAACATATTTGATATTGAGGGTTATAAAGATGATTAGCGGTAGAAATATTGCAGTTCTATTAAAGATAATTGCAATGAGAAATAGAGCGTGGAACCAACAAGTACTTTCTGCAGAGTTAGAAATTCCCCAGTCAGAAATTAGTAATAGTTTAAAAAAATTAAGGCAGTCTAGATTATTGGTTAAATATAATAAAAACGATATTGTTGTTTTATCGGCATGCGAAGAGTTTTTTTTGCACGGCTTTAGATATGTTTTTCCTCTAAATCATGTCGGTAGAGGGCGGGGTATTGTTACTAGTTATGCTGCACCAGTTTTCCGTAATGAATTGCTTGCTGATGCAAATAAACCGGTATGGATTAATAAGTTTGGTAATGATGAAGGTATTGGAGTAGAGCCGTTATATGATAAGTTATCAGATGCAATAATAAATAACCCAGATAATGAGTTTTATAATTTACTCGCTACAGTCGATGCATTGAGAGAGCCAAGATTACGGGAAAGAAATTTGGCTAAAGAGCAATTTAAAATTGTATTGGATGACTATGCAAAAAAACAGAATAATTTCAATACAGCTCATTGATGCAGCTATTGAAAGTTTAGCTGATATTGCTAACGATATATTATTTGTGGGCGGTTCAATTGTTCCATTACTGTTTACATCTGGGGATGATTATTTTCGATCAACAAACGATGTTGATTGCGTCATAGACGTGGAAGCGTTAGTTGACTATTACAATTTTACTGATAAACTCAAGCAAATTGGATTTAAGGAGGTTATTGAAAATGACGCACCTATTTGCAGATGGCATAAAGATGATTGCATAATTGATGTAATGCCAACAAGTGACATAATTGGTTTTTCTAATACTTGGTATGCTCCAGCATTTAAGCATCCAGTGGTCTATCCTATAAAAAGTGGTGTAACCATAAAGGTAATATCCCCAGTTTATTTTATTGCAACTAAGCTAGAAGCATTTAATAATAGAGGGAATGGCGATTTTATGGCTAGCCATGATATGGAAGATATTGTAAGTGTGATTGAGTGTAGGCCGAGCATTATTGATGAGATAATATCTGCAGCTCCAGATGTTAAAGAATTCATTATAAATCAATTTAAAATATTTTGTCAAAAACCTCGTTTTTTAAATGATATCCTAGGTCTTTGTAATCCAGAATCTCTAGATATGGAGAATATTGATAAAGTGCAGAAGAGGATTTTAAAAATAACTCAAATGATTTTGTGATTTTAAATACCACTATAATAGTTAATTGGTGCGGAGAGGAGGTAATTAGCCTCCTTGCACTAGCTATTCAAGCTATGAATTCTTCTACCTGGTAAAGTAAGTCTATATTTTAGCATATATTAAATTTTTGTGTACGTTCCGCAAAATTTACAGGGTAAACAAATCTTAATAAGTTGATTAATAAAAGTAAAAGCTATGCCTTTAATCCTACGCTTATTTTAGTTACTATTTCATATACTGAATCTGAGAGGTTTTCTTGGGCAAGAATGTGATTTAGTGCGGTTCTTGCGTATTTACGATAATCAGACTCTAGATATACTACTGAACTATACCCTTGAGCAATCACACTTGCTACATGTGGGTTAAACTTATCAATAATTATAATTTTATCAGCAATAAATGAATATCCATCTTCAGTATTGAATTTTGGCCCATTTTGGGTGAAGTTTCGAAGTAGTGCATAAATCTTATTTGGATTAGTTGCAATAAAAGCTTTATCAACCATTAATTTATTTAGCATATCAGTATTAGTTAAACTACTCATAGCTTGAATTGCAAACCATTTATCAATTACTAATTCATTAGAATTCCATTTATTATAAAACTCATTAAGCACAAGATTTCTAATATCACTATCTAAGTCACGAGTTGCTGCTAATACAGCAAAGCTATCTGTCATATTGTGTGAGTTATGATATTGTCCAAGAACTAATGTCTCTATTAGCTGTAAGCTATTTGTGTTATTTAGTTTTACTGACAGTGTTTTTATAATATAAAATAAAGCGGTATTTTTAAGGCTTCTACGTCCAGAATCTCTAAAGTTATACTCATTATCCATACTTAAGTTTATATTATAAATTTCCATCCAACTATCAAATAGATTATCACCTATTAAAACTGCAAAAGTATTGATTGCTTTGGCTAAAATCTTAGGGTTTGCATCTTTAATAGATGGTAATAGCTCACCAAATGTCGGTAATTGTAGAACTATAGCTCTAAATTCAGGTGCTAAATTAATGTTATTAATCAAATTTTTGCAACTTATCCAAAACTTACTATCAATTGTAGTATCAGTGTTTTTGTTACTGATTTTATTATATAAATCAATAATATTATTGCGAATTAAAATTTGTAATTGCTCAAAGCGGTTAAACTCATCACTATCATGGTTTACTAAGTGAAGTCTCTCATTGTCGGTATATTTGAAATTAAGATTAATAGGAGCACTAAACCCACGTAATAATGATGGAATTGGAGGCGATTTTATATCTTTAAATACAAATGTATTATTAGTGTCAGTTAGTAGAAGCACTAGACCATCGTCATGATATACATATTTGCCACCAACAGGTGTTACATTAGCTAATTCATGACCACTACTATCAAGTAGACCTATTTTAATTGGAATCAACATTGCTTGTTTATTAGTTTGTCCGGGAGTATCAGGGATAGTTTGTTCGAAACTCAAGGTGTATTCATTATTTTTATAACTCCCAACTACATTTACTATAGGAGTGCCTGCTTGTTTATACCACAACATAAATTGACTAAGTTCAATATTATTGGCATCCATCATAGCTTGACAAAAGTCTTCGCAAGAGGCTGCTGTGCCATCATGGCGGTTTATGTATAATGCCAAACCTTTTTGGAAGCCATCAGTACCAAGTATAGTTTGATACATTCTTACTACTTCAGAACCCTTTTCATAGATTGTAGTAGTATAAAAATTATTAATTTCCATGTATGATTCAGGTCGTACTGAGTGTGCAAGAGGGCCAGCGTCAACTGGAAACTGTGATTGACGTAGTTGCTTCACATCAGATATTCTTTTTACACCTCTATTATTTAGGTCTGAGGTAAATTCATGATCACGAAATACTGTAAGCCCTTCTTTTAGGGATAACTGAAACCAATCCCGACAAGTTACGCGGTTTCCAGTCCAGTTATGAAAGTACTCATGCCCAATCACTGCTTCAATCAAGATGAAATCATTATCAGTAGCAGTATCTTTATCCGCTAAAATATATTTGGCATTAAATACATTAAGCCCTTTATTTTCCATAGCCCCCATATTAAAATCATGGGTAGATACTATCATATAGTTATCTAAATCGTACTCCAAATTAAAGCGATCTTCATCCCACTTCATAGCGGTTTTTAATGATTCCATTGCATGTTTGGAGCGTTTTAGGTTTGCTATATTATCAGTATAGATTTCTAAAGCAACATTACGCCCAGAACGAGTCTTATAAGTATCCTCAAGTAGATGCAGATTACCAATTATTAGAGCAAATAAATAACTTGGTTTTTTGAATGGATCTTGCCATTTTATTACCTTATGCGTCTTCGCATTAAATTGGGTATATTTTTCAAGGTGGTTAGTATCAGTTAATATTCTATTACCATTTGATAATACAGTATTAAATGCACCGTCTGTATATATAATGGTGGTGCTAAATGTAGCAAGGACATCAGGTCTATCTTGATAATAAGTAATCATACGAAAACCTTCCGGTTCGCATTGGGTGATTAGGTTGTTACCACTAGCATATAAACCCATACAGGTTTTGTTTTCATACGGAACGAGTCTGGTTGTTATGCTAAGAGTGAATTCGTTAGGTAAGTCGTTTAAAGTAAGTGTATGATTAGCTTTAAGATCATCAATAGCAAGACTCTTTCCGTCTAATGCTACTGATACTAGTTTTGCTTCCCCATTCAGTACTAAACTACGTGTATTGGTTTTAGGGTTTTTATAATACTTACTTACACTGATAACTTCAACGGTTTTATTATCATTAATAATAAAAGTAAGGTCAATAGTATCTACTAGATAATCAGTTGGGCTATAATCTTTTAAGTATTTTATATTTTTATCCGACATTATTTAGATCCTTTGTTTTATAAGTAAGTGGTGGTTTGTTTATATATTCTTTAGTTTGCATCTCTTTTAGACGACTTAGTGTACGGGCAAATTCATCAATTAAGTCACCTGAAGGGTAAATTTGCTCTAAGCTAATATGTGTAGATAGTGCTATTTTTGCCTGATTATCATATAAGACATCAATTAATAAAATAAAACGTCTGGCAATATCTTTTTCTGTAATTATAGGGATATTACTTATTATAAACCATTGGTATTGTTTAATTAGCATTAGGTAGTCAAGCTGACTTCTTTTGTCTCCACAAATAACATTAAAATCAAACCATATTATACTACTACTTATTTGAATAAATGGAACTTGTCGTGCATTAATTTCTATAGAATTATCTTTATGTATAGGTTTATCTTTAGAGATACCGTGAAAAATTTTATCTAATAAGATATTGGGATTTTGCTCATTAATTATAAATAAATTATTGGAGCTATCATGTAATAAGCGATAGTCGTTAGAGCTTACCAAATTTATTATATTAAGTTTGGTATTAAATAATTCTATTGCAGGCAAAAAGCGTTCACGCATAAGCCCACCAGAATATAAATCATTCGGTTTTGAATTTGAAGTTGTTATGATATAAATATTATGCTCAAATAAACTTTTAAATAGATTGTTTAGTATCATAGCAGTTGCAATATCATTAACTAGCATTTCATCTAAAAAAATGATTTTATATTGTTTGCTTAGGTTTTTAGCAACTATATTTAGAGGGTTATCATGGGCTTTTAAAGTGCTTAATTCATGCTGAATTTGGTACATAAACTCATGAAAATGCATTCTTGTTTTTGCACTATCTGGGAAGATCCGATAGAGTTTGTTCATAATCATTGATTTACCACAGCCAACTGATCCATAAATATAATATCCTAAGTATTTTGGCTTATTAAACCAACTTTTAAAAAAGCTTCGACTGTTAAATTTATTAATGAAATCATCAAATTGTTGTAGAATACTTAGCTGTGCATTATCAAATTCAAGATTTTTGTTTGTAGTTTGTTCAATATACCAGTTTTCTAATGTTTGCATGTTATTGTGTAATATAAAATAAAGAGTATATTTTAGCTTATAATGTTAATCCCTATGTAAGGTATTTTAAAAATAATGATTTCTGATCCTCGTCAATATACAAAAGCATATCCTAAAACTAATATAATAATTCAAACAGCACTAGATATTCTGGATAATAAGATATCTCCCAAAGATTTAGATGATATTATTGCTATTAAATTACGTGATGAACAAGACGCACTAATTAATGTGGCGCTTAATCTAGCACCAGATAATAATACTGCTGCTCTTATTTGGAAATCACTAAACCGTGCCGTTAATAATGTAAAAGGAAATAGGGCTAATATTTTTGCGATTCCATTAATTTTAGTTGCAGGTAGTAAAGTTAAATCACGCTTGAAACCACAGATCAATACTGAAAAACTGAATAAATTTTTTAATGATAATAACTTGTTTTTACCAAATAGTGATTGTTTTATATCTGGTAAATTAATTGATCCAAATACTATTTCATCTATAAAATATTCCCAATTATACTATTGGGTACGAAATTTACAACAATCAAAACTCTGGCTTCCAATAGCTATTGAAGGTAGTAGTATTGAAACTTTTAATGAGGGCGTTTTTTTACGCTTTTTGATTGGGGTTAGTATTGATAATAATAATTCAAGTGGAATAGACACTAAAGTCATACAAAATAATCTAATGGGTTTAATGGGCTTAATTGGTGAGGAACTTAAAAATGACGGAGTTACATTATTTCCCATTCCTTTTGCACCAGTACCAATATCTAGTGCATTTGCTGTTGGAGTAGAATATCGTACTGAGATTGCAATCTCAGTTGCTATAAGTAATATTGTTAAGAAAATGCGAGAAGAACGCTTAACTCCACATGCTATAATATATACCCAAGGGGAGGCTATTAAAATTGTAGTTAAATCTCTTGAAGATTCACAATTGATAGAAACAATATTATGGAATTTGACTAAATTTACCAGTTTTGAAGAAACGCTACAACAAATAACTAATCTAATCCATGACATAGGGATTTCGTATGGCTTCAATATTGATTAAACAAATAGATGCAATATTGCCTCAAACTCAGTGTACAAGGTGTGGATATCCTAGTTGTTTAGACTATGCAACAGCTGTTGCTAACAATGAAGCTCAGATTAACCAATGTCCACCTGGGGGTGATGATGGAATTCATAAATTAGCAGATATAACTGGTAAAACATATCTTCCATTAAATCCACTAAATGGAGAAATAAAACCACGTCAAATTGCAATTATCGAAGAAGATAAATGTATCGGATGCACCTTATGTATCAAGGCATGTCCAGTTGATGCGATTCTTGGTAGTAATAAAATGATGCATACGATAATTACTGATAAATGCACTGGATGTGATTTATGCATACCTGTTTGCCCGGTGGATTGTATAATAATGGTAGAAGCAAGTCCAACTGGATGGACGGATAATCAGGCCGAAGTTGCCAAGCTTAATTATGAAAAGCATAAATTACGGAAAATCAGAAATGAAGAGGCTCGCCGTATAAGGCTTCTTGAACAGTCTAAACGCTTACAAAAACAGTAAAGGTTTTTAAGTATGTTGAAGTTTTTACTTGATTTAATACATGACCAGCCCTTAATTGGGAGTAAGTCCTTTCGTGCACGGCTTTTGAGTAACGAGTTATTAAGTCCTGGTTTATTACAGTTTTTACTAATACTTGCAATTTTGGTAAATATATTTGGCATGCTTTTCCCTTTATTGGGTAGTAATGACTCTTATTTTTATGGGGTTGTAGCAAAACATATTGTCGAAAATCATGATTGGATAAATCTAAGTTATGCCAGTCACGATTGGCTTGATAAGCCACATTTTCCATTTTGGCTAACTGCTATTTCATATAAGATGTTCGGGATTAATGCTTTTGCATACATTCTACCTGGTTTTATGTTTTACCTAATTGGTGCTCGTTATACTTATCTACTTGCTAGACATTTATACACCTCTGAAGTTGGTGTTGTTGCCTCAATATTATATTTAACTGCAATTCATTTGATGCTATCAGCAATTGATGTTAGAGCTGAAGCATATCTACTGGGTGAAATTATTCCAGCGTGTTATTATTGGCATATCTATAATCAAGATAGCTCCAAGAAATTGATTATGCTAAAAGGGGCTGTTTTTACAGCTCTAGCAATTATGACTAAAGGTGTCTTTGTTGTTCTTACTATTTTTGGTGGGGTTGTATCTTTATGGTTATATAATCGTCAGTGGAAAAATTTTACT
>CANMQR010000018.1 GCA_947499925.1 Neisseriaceae bacterium | reverse complement strand
ATCATACTTGTAGATGTGCTACTACCAATTTTATATGCTATAATATATCTCGTATTATTTTTTATTAAAAAAGATTTATGCAGTACACTATTAAACTTTCCAATCTATATGCAACAAAAGAATTTGCAAAGCTTATTTCACAATCAATTAGCCCAAACTTTGTTATTACTTTAAAAGGTGATTTAGGTGCTGGAAAAACTACTTTAGTTAGAGAGGTTTTGTATCATCTTGGAGTTGTTGGGAGTGTTAAAAGTCCCACGTATACTTTGGTAGAGCCATATATAGTTAATGATATTCAAATAAACCATTTTGATTTATATAGATTTAATGATCCTGATGAATGGATTGAATCTGGTTTTGATGAGTATTTTGTTAATAATTGTATTTGCTTTATAGAGTGGCCTGAGAAGGCAGATATTTATCTACCTCAAATTGATTGGAAGCTTCAAATTACAGTAGACAATGATATTAGGTCAATTGAAATTAACCCCCAAAGTGATAAAGGTAGACAATGTCTGATGCAATTGACAAAAGCCGCCGCTCACTAATTCAGTTAGGACTAGTTTGTGGTGTTAGTTTTGTAATTAGACCAGCTCTAGCTTTTGCGGATGAGCTACTTGATTTAGTAGTACCTGAAGCCAATAATGTTGTTGCGGTTCGTATTTGGCCATCACATATCTATACTAGAATTACAATTGAAGCTGACTATGATATACAATCAGCAGCAACAACTGGATCTGATAGCTTAATAGTTGATTTGGCTAATTCTCATCTAAATACCATTTTACAAAGTATGCCCAAAAAAATTATTAATTCCGATCCAATAATCAAAGCAATAAGTGTTATTCAACAAGATACAACAACTGTTAGGATCAAAGTATCGTTAAAACAAGCTGTTAAAATCCAAATGAAGACTATTGCTCCTGTTAATTTAGCAGGGATTAGCTATCAGTATCGCTATGTTATAGACATGTATCCTGATACAACAACTAGTCTTGATGATACACTAAACGATGATATTTTGGCATTATTACAATTACAAAGTAATGGTAGTGAGGATACTCACGTAATAGCAAGTAGCCCTATAATACCTAGAATATATAAAAAGCAATCTAATAAAAAGTTATTGGTTATGTTGGATCCAGGACATGGAGGGGAGGATCCTGGTGCGATTGGCCCAACAGGTATCAAAGAAAAAGATGTAGTACTTGATATTGGGCATAAACTCTATGATATAATAAACAGTACCGATTATATGGAAGCGAAACTAACTCGTACTCAGGATGTTTTTATACCACTTGGTACTCGAGTTGCTATTGCGAGAAAAGCAAAAGCTGATGTATTTGTATCAATTCATGCTGATGCTTTTACTACTCCAGCTGCTCGTGGGGCTTCAGTATTTGTTTTATCTGATCATGGGTCTAGTAGTAGTTTTGCTAAATGGCTTGCGAAAACCCAGAATGATTCTGATTTAATTGGTGGAATGTCTTTTAAAAGTAAAGATAAAATCACTAGTAGCGTACTTTTAGATATGACAGAAACCATGACCAATAAAAAAAGTACGCAATTGGCCTTAAATTTATTACCGAATTTAAGTAAAATTGGTAGATTACACAACCGCCAAGTTGAAAAAGCAGCTTTTGCAGTTTTAAAAGCGCCAGATATCCCGTCAGTCCTTGTGGAGACTGCGTTTATATCGAATCCTGATGAGGAAAAACAACTTAAAAATTCTGATTTTAGACAGAAAATAGCCGAAATGATTTTTGCTGGAATTAATAAATCTAAAATTCACTTTTTATAGAAATTATTTAGTTTAATATCTACCAAATTTTGGTTAAGTTACCTAATTATTAGACTTTTTTAAACTACTCACAAAATCTGTGGATAACTTTGTGTATAACCGCTATTAAATTTGCTTTAACCCCTTATATTATAAGTGATTTTAAATTTAAAAGATGTTGTGAAGATTATCGGCTATTTTAAAACAGAACAGGGCTTTATGTAAAGTCAAGTTTTTTTATTAAAAAATTAATTAAAAATAATGTTTATGGAAATACAATGTGGATAAGTTCAGTAATTTAGAGCCTAATTTGGACTTTGAGAATGATAGTATCAGTGTTAGTCAGTTAAATAAATTAGCAAAGACATTATTAGAAAATAATATGCCAGTATTTTGGGTTAAAGGTGAGGTATCTGGTCTTAAAATTTATAATCATGCTTATTTTGATTTAAAAGATGAAAGTGGTAAAATTTCTTGTGTGATATTTGCTCGAAGCTTAGCACTAGCTGATTTTAAAATTGATAATGGCCAGCAAATTGAGGTTAGGGGGCGGGTTACTATCTATCAGGCTAATGGTAGCTATCAAATTAATGTAGAACGTGTCAGGATGCTTGGAGTAGGAGATTTATGGGAAGCTTATCAAAGATTAATTAATAAGCTCACTAGCGAAGGTTTATTTGATCAGCGTTATAAAAAGCCTCTGCCAATATTTCCGCAAACTATTGGTTTAGTTACTTCCAAAGAAGGTGCGGTTATACGTGATGTAATTACCACTCTTAAAAGACGTATGCCAAATATTACTATTATTGTATATCATACTTTAGTACAGGGAACTGAAGCTGGTATGCAGATCGCTAAAAGTATCAGAACAGCTAATATCAGAAATGAAGTAGATGTTTTGATAGTATGCCGTGGAGGAGGTAGTATTAATGACTTATGGGCATTTAATGAAGAGGTTGTAGCTCGTGAGGTATTTGCAAGTCATATTCCCTTAATTAGCGCGGTTGGGCATGAGACTGACACAACAATTATCGATTTTGTATCCGATTTAAGGGCTCCAACGCCAACAGCTGCTGCTGAACTGGTTGCGAAAAGCCGAGATGAATGGAATATTAAAATACATAAATTAAAATCGGAGCTCCAAGGAGTAATGGAATACATAATTAATAATCATGTTCAAAGTCTTGATTTGTATTATGCAAAACTTAGAGCGTTGAGTCCACAAAATAGGTTACGCGAGAGAAGTAATTTAGTTAAGTCATTAAATGAGCGTTTAAATACTCAATTTAAACAACTTTTAAAAAATCGCCGAAATGCATTAATTAATATAGAACGGGAAATGGACTTATTAAATCCAAGTAATATTTTATCGCGTGGCTATGCAATTGTTAGAAATAAGCGTGGTAATGTAGTATTTGGTAGTAAAGATGTAGATCATAATGAACGAGTATCTATTTTACTTCACGATGATGCAATTAGTGCGATAGTTGATAAAAAACATAACAATAACCAAGAAGAATTAATTTAATTATGTATATAAGTTAATGAATTTCTGGATATTATTACTAAAGACAGCTTTTTGTTTGATTAAATTATAATTAAAATTCATGCTCTTTGTTAAATTATTATCGCTTAAGTTTATAGCTTTTATAATATCCATATCTAGATTATCTAGATTTTGATTAATAATCCCATTAGTATCATCCATTACCCACTCAATATTTGCCGGTAAATTAGATAATATTGGATAACAACCGTAGGCAATAGCTTCAAGTAAGCTACTTGAAGTGCTGTCGGAAATTGGTATTGATATAAAGTATTTTGCTCTTTGGTACCAGCTAACTAATTCATTATAACTAAGCATTCCAGTAAATATAATTTGATTATCATTTAATCCTAAATTCCGACTTAGTTCTTTTAATAACATAGTTTCAGTACCGCTAGCAGCAATTACTAGTTTATATTCAGGATGATTGGTGATTACTTTAGCAAAAGCTAAGATAATCTTATCAATATTATATAATGGCTTATGCAGACGATTGGATAGAATTATATTTTCTTTAACGCTCAAATCAGTAGTATTAGCAGGAATATTTTGAATTCCAAAATTAATAGTATGAAGTTCTTTAACCTTAGGGCATAATTCCTTGATTTTGGATGACATATACAAAGAATCGGATGTTATGATATCACTATTTGCTAGGTTAAATTTAACCATATTAGCAAAAATACGCCCATGTTTTGGTAATACTAAAATATCAGAGCCCCATGTTGTAAGGATCGTTTTGAAGTTTTTACCTTTAATTGCTTTTAGTGTATGATAAGCATAACTATTGGCCTGTTGAATATGTATTATATTACCTTCATAATTCGATATTATTTTGGCAATTTGAAAGCGAGCTCTAAGATTATAAAGACTAAAATTAACTTCATGTGCTACTACATTATTTGGTAGTTCTAGGCCATTAATATTATTCGTAATAAACACTATATTATTTACGAAAGGACTGATACCAACTAAATACCTTAAGGTATGTACTGAATTTGATCCTACTAATATAATTGTTTGCTTAATCATCAGATTTTGCCCATTCATTGTAATATTGTAGAAGTTCGCTATTATTCTCTAAATATTCCTTATCCATATCCCTCGTATCGCCAATTTGTTTGGCGGGGTTACCAGCTATTATTGCAAAATCTGGAAAGGTACCTTTTACCATACTATACGCTGATATAATAGATCCTTTACCAATAGTAGTATTTGGCATAATAGTAGTATGTGGGCCGATAAAAGTATATTTACCGATTACCACACTACCTGCTATATAGCCAATATGCGATTTTTGATCTATATAATGCCGTCCATAAAGGCGAATTGATATATGAGATGAATGCGTCAAGATACTCACATAATTACTAATTTGGCAACCTTCACCAATTGTGATGTTATTACTTGCTTCAATGAAATTATAATGCCCAATATAGATATTATTTTCTAACTGTAAGTTTTTTTTATTTACTATACTCGTAGTATTACTTATTCGGGTGAAGTTCTGGTTCTTACCATCATATCCTAAATATCCCATCACCATACGCGGGGAGGCGATATATTTATTTAGTAAATTACATATTTTCCAGAAGAGGATTTTTAGTTTAGTCATGATGTCATTTCTTTATATATGCAGAAGAGGGCAAGGGCATTGATCCCAGCCTTCGCTGGGATGACGTGAAAAAGTGCTGGGATGATTTTCTTCGTCATCCCAAACATGAATATTTTGCTGTTTCGTAAAGGGTTTGGGATCCATGCCATAAATGCACTAGCCCTAATCATGATAATTCTTCCAGGATGTAATTTGCATTTTTAATCTTAGTAGTAATATTATCAGATTCCACATTCCAAATTAATTTATTTTTCCCATCAAATTTACAAGTATAAATTTTTTGTAATACACGTATAATTGTTTCTGGTTTTATTGGTGGATTGTCGATAAAATTAAGAATGATTTTTTTATCATAAATATCAAATTTCTGAACCCCAAGTGTAATAGCTCTAATTCGTAAATGGTGCGATTCAATTAGATGTTGTACTTCAACTGGAGGTAGTCCCCATTTATCAATTATATCTTGATATACCATATCAACACTATTATTATTTTCAGCTTTCGCCAGACGTTTATAAAATACCAACCTTTCATGAATATCAGGGCAATATTCGTTAGGGATAATAGCTGTAGTGTTTAAATTTACCTCTGATGATATTTCTGGAAGTCCGCCAACTAGTTTTTTTGATTTTAATTTATTAATAGCTCGTTTTAGCATTTCAGTATATAGTGAGAGCCCAACTTCTTTAATATCTCCAGATTGATTTTCACCTAATATCTCACCAGCACCACGAATTTCCAAGTCATGCATAGCTAAATTAAACCCAGAACCTAGTTCACTAGTCATTTTTATTGCGTCTAGGCGTTTTTCGGCATCAGATGTTACATTCTCTGGCACAATTAAATAGCAATATGCCTGATGATGAGATCTACCAACACGACCGCGTAGTTGATGTAGTTGTGCTAGACCTAGCTTATCAGCTCTATAGATTATAATAGTATTGGCATTAGCAATATCAATTCCACTTTCAATGATCGTGGAACATAAAAGCACATGATAGCGTTGATGGATGAAATCGCGAATCGATTGCTCTAATGTGGTTTCGTGCATCTGTCCATGGGCGATAGCTATTTCGATCTCAGGTACTAGTTTTGCTAATCTTTCATGCATTTTATTTATATTGGCTACATCGTTAAATAAGAAATATACTTGCCCACCACGCTTTATCTCACGATAAATAGCGGTTTTAATAGTCTCATCTTCATCATTACAAACTAGAGTATTAACTGCCAAGCGCCTTTTAGGTGGTGTTGCAATTATTGAGAAATCACGTAAACCTTCCATTGCCATTGATAAACTACGCGGTATAGGTGTTGCAGTCATAGCTAAAAAATCAATATGCGAACGTAGTTGTTTTAGCTTCTCTTTTTGTTTTACTCCAAATCTATGTTCTTCATCTATTATCACTAAACCAAGATTTGCAAATTTAATATCACTTTGAATAAGTCTATGAGTACCAATTACAATATCAATTTGACCATTTTTTACAAGTTCTAATATTTCATAGATCTCACTTTTGGTCTTAAACCTTGATATCTCAGCAATTTTTATTGGGAAAGATGCAAAGCGATTAACAAAGTTTTGATAATGCTGCTCGGTTAATAATGTTGTTGGGGCCAACATGGCTACTTGTTTGCCATTCATAGCACAAATAAATGCAGCTCGTATCGCTACTTCAGTCTTACCAAACCCAACATCGCCGCAAATTAATCTATCCATTGGCTTAGATCTAGTCATATCACTAATTATATTATCAATAGAATTTAATTGATCAATAGTTGGTTCATACATAAAACTTGCTGCAAAATCTTTGTATTCTGGTGGTAGGGTAAACTTATATCCTTGCTCCATTTCACGACTTGCATATAGTTCAAGAAGCTCAGCTGCCATATCATTAATTTTCTTTTCAGCCTTAGCTTTTATCTTACCCCAATGACTGCTTCCTAGCTTATTAGGAGTGGTATCAACATTTTCCAAATGAGAATAGCGGCTTATTAAATGTAAATTATTAACTGGGATAAATAGCTTCGACTCATCTTGATACTCTAATTCAAGCATTTCATATTCAATATCAGCAATTGTTTGACGCGTTAAACCTAGATATTTGCCAATTCCATGATTGATATGTACTACAAAATCTCCAATTTTAACTTCAGCTAAATCACGAATTATGGCATCATTTTCAGCTTGAGAAGTTTGTGATTTGCGAGTCCTAGTGATATGTTTAATATCTTTATATAACTCTTGTTCAGTTATAAAAGCCGTATCTTCCCAGATAAATCCATTATAAAGAGTATGATTTATTAAGTATATTTTTTTATTATCTATTGTTTCATCAAGATTTTTTATTACTTTGACATCAAAACCTTGTAATGTCTGACGCATTATCTCAACGCGTCCAATACTGTCAAATGCACAGATTATTTTACCTTTATGTTTTTCTCGAAATTCTCTTAGTTTCAAAAAATGGCTTGTGCTAGTAGTTGATACATCAGGTAATACTCTTACCTTTTTGTTTAGTTCACCTTGTTCTTGAAATTCATATGCAGTATATTCTTTAATCTTGATAAATACATTATCAGTCGTTAAAAACAAATCTACCGGTTTTAGGCATGGGTATTGGTTGGTATATGTTAAATAGCGTTTACCAACTTCTTGCCAGTTTAGATTACTGGCACTAACTAGATCTTGATAATAAACGATCTCCCAAGTATTATCGATATAATCAAATAATGTTGCTGTAGTACTAAAAAACAGCGGTAGATAAAACTCACTACCTGCTGGATAAATACCATTTTTAAGTTCTTTTAGTATATAGCCATCATTTGGAAATGTGGCAAAAAAATTATCAATGAATGTATTAAGATTAGCTTTATCAGTTGGGTACTCGCGTGCTGGTATTAATTCAAAATTCTCTATAGTGTCAATAAGTAGTTTACTCTTATGATCGATTAGTTTTAATGATTCTATTTCATTATCAAATAATTCAATACGAATAATATGTTTACTACCCATT
>CANMQR010000017.1 GCA_947499925.1 Neisseriaceae bacterium | reverse complement strand
GGCAAGTGAGCCAAATGGAGTCTGGGCTAATATAGTTGGAGCAGATGATAAACCAAGAGCCTCAAAATTAGGGTTATTGGCTGATAACAGTAGTGATTATACTTTGAGGCTAGTTGGGTGTGAGAGTGTTAGTTATGCTGAACCTCATTTAGCTGATATTGTGCTATCTCAAACTGGAGCAAGTGTAACAACAAATTATGATCCGAAGTGGCAACCATTTGACATTGGAGGTGGTATATATGCGCCAGAAAGTGTTATGAAAGATAAGAAATTTAGTAACTCTGAAGCAGGTCTTCTATCTAAAGTTATTACAGATTATAACAAGCATGAAGAAGCTAGACTACTGGAGTTGACTAGTAAAGAAGCTATAAATGACATGGATGTGACGCATGAAATGATAGTAGGTTTCAAACAAAATGGTATGAAATCTATACAAACAAAGATTCAAGGGTCTTTTGTCGCTGGCGTGGTATGTCTTGTTTTATTAGTGTCAATTGGAACACTGAAATTGGCTTCACGAAATTCAAATAATGCAAAAGGTCAAGAAAATACATCGGTTACAACTGTGAATCTATCTGTTCCTAATAATGAAGATGTAGTTAAATGGAATAGAACTCATGCTGAGGATGATCAAATTGAAGCGAATACGAAGATGGTACCAATAACTAATGGCACAGAGAATGCTATGAACAACACTTTGGCTCAAATCCAAATGTATAATTTTATAGATCCTGAAGTTGATCCTAATGTAGGTATTAAAGCCTCAGTTGAAGTTGAGACTGCCCCATTAATGCGCCCAGATCAATCTGAACAAGATGATCCACTCTTGGGAAAACTTGATAACAAAAATAAAGCTTCCGATGCAGTATTAATGTTTAGTATTTATAATTTAACTGAGGCATCACCATTTGCTGATATGGATTATCAAATGACGCTGGACGTTTTTCATGAAGAAGGCCTAGATAGCCTAGCGGAAGATGATAGATTTGATGCCCCAATGTACAAAGTACAACAAGTGCTAGATCGTAAAACAAACACAGTTGTGTACAATAGTTCTAGTTCAAATATAAGTAATTCTAATCTCAAAGACGAATTTGGTGGTATCGCAATTAGCCAAGGCCAAGAGGTAACGTTAGATGTATCACTACCTACAACTGGAATAGTAACTAAGTTAGCAGGTGGTGCAAGTGTAAAAGGAAACGCAGCACCTGAAATATATGGCCAAGGCTTTGGTGTTGATTACTTTAGCGAAGAAGAATCTGGTGAACTTAGTTATATGAATATCAAAAGCTCTACTCTTCGTGAATCATTTGAACAAGAGTCGTATGTACAGCCATTCTTATATAGCAAATTTGATGGTGCCTACCCTCTTAGGGTTGGAGATCATGCACTACTACACTTAAGTATTGGTGGTATGGATGATGGTAAGAAACATGAAGGTAAACTATACCTAGCAGATGGCAACTCCAAGACTACAGCGATACCGTTTTATACTAATTATCAATTAAAGGCAGAGCCGAATAGTGGTATTGTTACCGAGGGTGATGGCTCTATAACTGTAGTAATAAAGAATCTAGGCAAAGCTGATGGTTTTAGTAGTCTAAAAGTAAGTGGCTTACCACCTGAGGCAACTCTAGTGGAAGCTAGTCCCATCAATTGCGATAAATCGCCATTGAAATACAATCAAGTATGTACTTTGACGTATGATGTAAGTAGAGTAGCTAGTGGAACATCCCCAATGATATTCTATGGAGCAAGCAAAGATAATAATAGCAATACAGAGGTATCAGCAGATGATGCAAATGCAAGTGCCTACACCTTAACAGTAGAAGGTGGGTTTTAAACCATCGATGTCATCCAAAGGCTGCAGTATTGGCTGTTGCTATACTTATGCTCTTCATCCCAACGAAGGTTGGGATCCATGCGTTCAAGCCCGTTAAAGATTTTTCTATCTCAATATTTTATCAAATTATAGTATCTATGGTAGAATCATATTCTTTAATGGTTAGTAAATGAGCGCTATATGGATATTATTGATAAATTACAACAAGTTTTTGTAGAGCTTAATTCTAGCAATACTCATATTCTGGACGATATATACACAACCGATATGAAGTTTGAGGATCCGGCACATATAGTTGAAGGACTCGATAATTTCAAAAAATATATCAAAAATCTTTACCAAAATGTGACTAGTTGTACTTTCAAATTTAGCAAAATTGAACATTTTTCTGGTAGTGCTGTCTTAGAGTGGGATATGCTAATTAGTCATCCAAGATTAAATAAAGGTATAATCTTTACTGTGTCTGGAGTATCGATAGTTCGATACCAAGATAAAATATATTCACATCGAGATTATTTTGATTTGGGTGCTATGCTTTATGAGCGCCTACCTTTAATTGGTGCTGTTATTAGATTTATAAAAAGAAATTTAGGTAAGTAAATAATGAATATTTTAATTACTGGAGCAACCTCTGGAATAGGGCTTGGTTTAGCTAAAAGTTATTTGGCAGATGGTCATAAAGTAATTGCAGTTGGTCGAAACGCTAAAATTCTTAATGAGTTATCTCTTTTAGGTATTGATACTGTAGAACTTGACTTGGTGGATTTGGATAAATCACGTGAAAAATTTAAACTTATAGCCAAAAATTTTGATTGTATCGATATTGCTATACTTAATGCTGGAAATTGTGAATATTTAGATGTTGCAAGTTTTGATGCTAGTCTTATAAAGCGAGTATTTGATGCTAATATTATTAGTCTAGCTAATAGTATTGAGGGGGTATTACCACTTCTTCGTAAGTCTAAAAATCCGCACCTGGTTGGTGTTGCTAGTATGTCACTCTATTTACCTCTAAGTCGAGCTGAAGCATATGGAGCAAGTAAAGCTGCAGCTAATTATATGCTAGAAACCCTAGCGATAGATCTAGCACCTGAGAGAATCTTAGTTACAGTAGTGAATCCTGGGTTTGTAAAAACCCCATTAACGGCAAAGAATGATTTTCCTATGCCCTTTGCACTAGAAGTGGATGCAGCAGTAAAAATAATCAAAAAAGGTATTTCAAATAAGAAAATTGAAATACATTTTCCATATAGATTAACTTTAATTATCAAATTTCTAAGTCTATTACCAAGATCTTGGTGGCGTGTTTTGGGGCAAAAATTTAAAAAATGAAAATAGCAATTATAGGTAGCGGAATTTCAGGACTTACAGCAGCTTATTATCTAAATGCAAAGCATGATATACAAATATTTGAGAAAGAAAATTATATTGGAGGGCATACCCATACTATTGATGTTGAGGGTGAAGCAATTGATACTGGTTTTATAGTATTTAATGATAGAACATATCCTGATTTTAAAGGTTTAATGGATACTCTAGGAGTTTCATATCGACCAACTGAGATGAGTTTTGCTGTTCGAAATGATAACTGGAATTTGGAGTATAATGGTAATAATTTAAACACTTTATTTGCTGATCGTAAAAATTTCTTACGTCCCAAATTTTACGCACTAATTTTAGATATTTTAAAATTTAATAAACTTTGTAAATCAGGTGATTATGATAAGAGTCTTACTTTATCCCAATTTTTAAAGACTCAAAAATTTAGCAAATGGTTTTGTGATGGCTATATATTACCTATGGGCTCAGCCATTTGGTCGATGGGCTTAGATGAAATGCTTGATTTTCCATTAGAGTTTTTTGTCAAATTCTTTTATAATCATGGGCTTTTGGATATTAATAACCGTCCGCAGTGGTATACTATTAGTGGCGGATCAAGAAATTATATTCCAAAATTGACAGCTTCTTTTAAAGACAAGATTTTACTTAATACTCCAGTAGCTAAAGTTGTACGTGTAAATGCAGGAGTAGAAATAGAGCTTCATGATGGAAGAGTTGAATTTTTTGATGAAGTTATATTGGCTTGTCATTCAGATGAAGCGCTAAAATTACTTTCAGATCCAAGTGATAAAGAAAAACAAATCTTAGGGGCGATTAAGTATTCTAAGAATGAAGTGGTTTTGCATACTGATACCAGTTTATTACCAAAAAGACCTTTAGCTTATGCTAGTTGGAATTACCTAATGACTAACTCTAGTCAAAATATGCCAACTCTTACGTATGATATGAATATCCTGCAAGGTCTGACCTGTTCGAAAATATATTGCGTTACCTTAAATTCAACTAATTTGATTAATCCAGATAAGATTTTAGCTGGTTTTAATTATTCACATCCAGTTTATTCCAAAGACTCCGTAATAGCCCAACAACGTTTTAGTGAGATTTCTGGGGTTGATAAAACGCATTTCTGTGGTGCCTACTGGGCCAATGGGTTTCATGAGGATGGCGTTGCTAGTGCAATTAGAGTCTCAAATAGGATAAATGGTGTATAAGCATTCTTTATGTATTGGTAGTGTTTGGCATAAACGCTATAGCCCAAAGGTACATGAGTTTAGTTATAAACTTAATAGTTGGCTAATTAATTTACAACATTTACACGAACTAAACACTAAATCAAGATTAGTTAATATGGCAAAAAAAGCTCTATATCGCTTTAAATCTCAAAACTACCTTCGTGATTTTAGTGGAGAATTGAATGCTAAAGTTAGAGCGCAATTTATAAATCTTGGCGTTGATCTAAAGGGTGATGAAGATTTTTATCTTCTTGGGCAATTAAGTAATCTCGGTTTATATTTTAGTCCCCTAAATTTATATTTTTGCTATCAAGGCGATACTTGCCAGTATATAATGGCAGAAGTATCAAATACCCCTTGGAATGAACGTCATTATTATTTACTTGATATGAGTAAGACTGATATTATTAGCAATAAAAATTTCCATGTATCACCATTTTTTGGTTTGAATCAAGAATACAAGTGGAATTTTGAATTCGCTAAAGATGGCTTACAATTTAGTATTGATACATATCAAGATGGTAACAAGGTTTTTAGTGCCGGTTATCGAGGTTTTTTTAGCTTATTGTCAAATCCTAAAATAAGTCATAAAATAAGATCTACTCCATTTACGGTGTATAAAATAGTTTTTGGAATTTATTTTGAAGCAATACGGATATGGTTAAAAAGAATTCCATATGTTGCGTATAGTAAACGCTAATTTTTTAAATTATAGGTGTGAAATGTTTGATCGATTGATAAAAAGACGTTTATTAAAATCATTAGCTAAGACTGCATATGGTAGTCTTACTATTGAATTACAAAATGGCGAAGTTTTCTGTTTTAAAGGTATTAATCCTGGCTTAGATGTGGATATAAAGTTATTAGATTTAAGAGTTGTAGCTAATGTTACTATTAAAGGCGATGTTGGTTTTGCTGAAGATTATCGTGATGGATATTGGACTACTAGTGATCTTGAAAAATTAATTCGTTTTGGCTTTCAAAATGATGAGTTATTTAGTCAGTATGGTAATGGTGGGGTAATATTTAAGCAATTATCAAAAATACTGTATTTGACTAAACGAAACAACCTAAAAGGTAGTAAGAAAAATATTCAGGCTCATTATGATTTGGGTAATGATTTTTATAAGTTATGGCTTGACCCTAGTATGACTTACTCCTCAGCTATGTTTACATATCCAGAACAGTGTTTAACTGAAGCTCAGCATCAAAAATATGATAGACTAATTTCAAAATTCACTAAGTCAAATGCTTCAGTTTTGGAGGTTGGTTGTGGTTGGGGAGGATTTGCCGAACGTGCAATTGATAAAGGGCATAGTGTAAAATGTATTACCTTATCTAACGAACAGGCAAACTATGCTAAAAATCGTTTGCCAGAGGCAAATGCTCAAATAGTTATTGAGGATTATCGAAAGCAACAAGGTAAATATGACTATATTGTATCTATTGAAATGTTAGAAGCCGTGGGGCAGAAGTTCTGGCCAGTGTATTTTAATAAGTTAAAAGAGTTACTAAAACCAGGTGGTAAAATTTTACTACAAACTATCACTATAGCAGATGATATGTTCAAGCAGTATACCAAAAATGCTGATATGATACGTACATTTATATTTCCTGGTGGGATGTTACCTAGCGAACTGGAGTTAAATCGACAATTTAAAAAAACAGGTTTGATATGTAGCGATATTTATCGTTTTGGGCAGGACTATGCTCTAACCATTCGTCATTGGCTAAAAGCATTTGATAATGCATATAAAGATGTTAAATCATTAGGCTTTGATGATGGATTTATTCGCTTATGGAGATTTTATCTAGCTGCTTGTAGTGCAGGTTTTGATGCTGGCAGAATTAATGTTGTACAGATGGAAATAACCCATGCCTAAGTATTCTCGTGGTGACTAGATACGTGTATGTTGGTCATTAAAGCAGCAAAAATTCAAAAGAATCACCCTAAAATCAAATTATTATGCTACAATTTAATAGTGGCAAAATTTATAGTGGTAGGATTATGATTAAGATACTAAGGAAATCATTGGGTGTACTGTTATTTGTTATGTTATTGAGTATATTTAGCGGTTGTAATGGGAAGTCTTCTTCCAGCACATCACAGCCTCAGGGACCTCAGGAGATACAATCTTTTGTATTGAATTTGGCTGGTAACCCGACCTATATTAGTACTGAAAGCGGTCAAATAAGTGGAACCAAAATAACTCTCACTACTCCAGTTGGAACAAATGCAATAAACACTTTGAGTGCAACGATAACAACATCTGATGGGGTGGTACATAATAATGTATCATTAACCACAAGTAATCCAATTACCGATGAATCTAAAGCAACTACAGCTTACATAGTAACAGCATCAAGTGGCTTAACAAATGGCTACATAGTAATAATAACAATACCTAGTACCTTGTTTAGTTGTATAGCAGATAATAATGAGTCACCAGCACCTAAAAGTCCATGTGCATGTTTGATCCAAAATGATGGAAGTGGCTTGGTGTGGGATGTAGAGAGTATGCTTCCACTTGGTGATTTAATTCCAGATGTTATGGCCTATAATCCAGTAGAATCTACACAGAACTACCTTAATACAGTATTTAATCCTCAGAGCCACTGTGGCTATAATGACTGGAGAGTTCCTACATCAGAGAGTACTGGTGTGTATGCATCTGTAAGTACATTTGCTGAGCTTGAGGCTGATGTTTATTATTTATGGAATATTAACTCATCAGACCAAACTGATATGGGGAGATTAGGGTATTTTTCTGCTCATAATTCAGGATTACCGTTTGAAAGTATTATAGCAGAATCTATAGGATTTACTGGTTGGTTAGCAAGTTCTTCGGTTACGCCTCCATTATACATAGAGATTGCTGAAAGTTTGGGAATGACACCCGATTATTTATTCTTAGTTTCGGAGCCGTATGATTATTGTATATTACTACAGCAATTGAGCGGGACATGTCTTTCTCCTGTTATGGAGTATAATGTTTTCATCGGTACTTATATAGATACGAAATATTCGGGTACTCTTATCGACGGCGACACTCCCACTGGTCTGCTCCCAGTTCGTGGCGGACAATAGATTTGGTCTAGAGTATAAGAACATTGTAGGCAAAATTAATTATATATGATACAATAAATACTATATTTTTTGAGGTGTACTATGTTACGTTATATTTTTATTACAATATTATCAGTATTCTTATTTGCTTGTTCAGGAATGGATATAAATCAATATAAAAATGAGAAACCAAAACTTGATTTACAAGCTTACCTTAATGGCAAGATTAAAGGCTATGGGATCGTTCAAGATCGAAGCCATAAAGTCACTAAACGTTTTGATTTTAGTGGTAATGCCAGTTGGGATGGAAATATTGGTACATTTAACGAGAAGATTGTCTATACTGATGGTAAAATTGATAAACGAGTTTGGAAATTCATCAAGATTAATGATGGCTACTATGAAGCTACAACGCCTGACGTGATTGGTAAAGCTATAATTAAGGTTGCTGGGAATGCCATGAATTGGAAATATACCATGAAT
>CANMQR010000016.1 GCA_947499925.1 Neisseriaceae bacterium | reverse complement strand
GTTTGAGCGTAGCGAGTTTTAAAGGTTTTAGCTAAATTAATAAATAAAGTCCGTTAAAAATCTTGTCTGGGCTTGAATTCTTTGCCTTCTTTCTTGTTCAAGCAAGAAAGAAGGTGGGGTGTGCGGCCACACCGCACAAAGAATAAAGTATGATAAATTTAGGGCAAGAGCATGGGTACCAGCCTTCGCTGGTATGACGAAAAATAGGCGCTGGTATGACGGGCAAGGGCATGGATTCCATCCTTCGATGGAATGACGATTAAAAAAGACTGGTATGATGAAGAATTATTTTATAAAAGTAGAAAGATTATGAATTTACCGAATACTAATGAAGATATTATACAAAAAAATGTTATTAAGCTATTAATAGATATGGGATATACCTATGTTAGCCGCACTGATAATCGAGTATTGCGCCGCGAGAGAACTAACGAGGTAGTATTTAAAGATGTGCTACTAAATCAACTGCAAAAGCTTAACTCCTTTGACTATAAGGGGGTTGAATATAAATTTTCTCCTAAGAGTATATCTAGGGCGGTTGATGAACTAGACCAGCCACTTAATGAAGGAGTTATGGTAGCTAATCAAAAAATTAGTGATAAATTAGTCTTAGGTACTAGCTATGAGGAAGAACTAAATGATGGTACTAAAAAAAGTTTCTCATTAAATTATATTGATTTTAGTAATCAAAAAAATGTCTTTCATTTTACAGAGGAGTTTACGGTAAGTCGCCAATATACACTAGAATCAGAAAAAACTCGCCGTCCAGATTTAGTGTTATTTATCAATGGTATACCGTTTGCGGTGATTGAACTAAAAAAATCTAGTATAAATGCCGATGAGGGGATCTCGCAAATGATTAGAAATCAAGGTAATGATGAGATTCCTCAGTTATTTAAATATGTACAAATTACATTAGCTGCTAATAACCATACTCCAAAGTACGCAACGGCTAATACTCCAGCTAAATTCTATGCAGTATGGGAAGAAGAATATCAAGTAGAACAATTAGCAAAGATGATAACTGATAGAACCATTAGTAATTTGGATAAAACCATTTTCGCGCTATTTAGTAAAGATAGGGTTTTAGATTTACTACATTCGTTTATATTGTTTGATAATAGAATTAAAAAAATAGCCCGTTATCAACAGTTTTTCGCTATTCAAGAAATTATGAAAAAAATTGAGAATATTGATAGTAGTGGTAGCCGTAATGGTGGACTAATCTGGCATACACAAGGTAGCGGAAAGTCTCTCACCATGGCGATGCTAACGCGTCATATAAAGCGAGAAATAACTGGCGCTAAAATTATCGTGGTTACCGATAGAAAAGATTTAGATAAACAAATTCATGATACGTTTAAAAATAGCGAAATAAAAGCGGAACGAGCTACTAGTGGTCATGATTTAATACAAAAGCTACAATCAGGGATGACTGTAATTACTACTTTGATTCATAAGTTTGAAACTGTGGAAAAAGAAAAAATAGTCTTCAAAGATCCAAATGTTTTTGTACTGGTTGATGAATCACACAGAACTCAAGGCGGTGATTTACATAAGGCAATGAAAAAAGTATTTCCATTAGCTTGTTATCTAGGGTTTACTGGAACACCGTTACTAAAACGTGAGAAAAGCTCTATTGCAAAATTTGGTGGGCTAATTCATAAATATACTATCGACCAAGCTGTTAGAGACAAAGCTGTGTTGCCTTTGTTGTATGAAGGAAGGTTGGTACAACAATGGTTAAACGATAAAAATGGTCTTGATCGTCGCTTTGAAATTATTTCGAAAGAACTTAATGAAGAGCAACAAGAAGACTTAAAACGTAAATGGGCAAGATTTAGTAAGGTCGCTTCAAGTGAACGACGTCTTGAAATAATAGCATTAGATATTAATGAACACTTTGTTAAAAATATTCAAGGTACTGGGTTTAAAGCAATGCTTGCGACTGATAGTAGACCTGAGGCTATCAAATATCATGAACTTTTTGAAGAATTTGGAAATATTAAAACTAGGTTTGTCATTTCGGCACCTGATTCAAGAGAAGGGCATGAAGAAGTAGATGAAAGTGAGAATAGTAAACTCTTTGTTAAGAATGCATGGGATAAGCTAATTAGGCAGTATGGTAGTGAAGAAGATTATTTAGATAAAGTCAAGGGCGGATTTATTGATGGCGACGAAATAGAGTTACTTATTGTAGTTGATAAATTATTAACTGGTTTTGATGCACCTAGAGCGAGTATATTGTATATTGATAAGGACCTGAAAGAACATAATTTACTACAAGCAATCGCACGTGTCAATCGACTATCGGATGGAAAAGATTTTGGGTTAATTGTTGATTATCGAGGACTACTTGGTAATCTTGATGAGGCGCTAACATCATATGGTGCATTAGCAGGATTTGATGAAGACGACCTAAGTGGTGCTGTAATTGATATTAAATCAGAAATCGCGAAAGTTAAAACGCATTATTCACATTTAGAAGATTTGTTTAAAGCTATTCGAAATAAAGAAGATACTGAGGAATATCAAGTATTTTTGGGAGATAAAGATAAGCGTCAAGAGTTTTATGATTTATTATCTCAATTTGCGAGATCTTTGAAACTAACTCTATCAAGTGACAAGGCCGATGAAATAATCACACCTGATGAGCTCATAAGATATAAAAAGTCTATGAAATTTTATAGTGAACTTCGAAAGAGTATAAAAATTCGCTATCAAGAAGTAATTGATTTTGGTAAATATGAAAAGCAGATGCAAAAACTACTTGATACTTTTATTAGTGCTAATGAAGTAAACCAATTAACCAAGCTAGTTAATATTTTTGAGGATGGATTTAATAAAGAGCTTGAACGTGTAGTTGGGGATAATGCGAAAGCTGATACTATACTAAGTGCTGTTAGCAGGGTAATTACTGAAAAAAGAGAGTTAAACCCGATGTACTATGACAAGATGTCTCAAAAAATTGAGGAGGTTATTCATGAATATCGTGATAAAAGATTAAATGAAGAAGAAAAACTTAAATATGCAAATGATATTAGATCTATGCTAACAAGTCCTGAAGCTCATGGTACTTTGATAAAATATCCTGATGAAATAAAAAATAGTAGCTGTGCTCGTGCCTTATATGAAAATCTAAGACCTAGTATGCAAGAGCTGGACGCTAATTTATTTACCAAGACTATTGTTGAAATTGATAAAATATTTAGAGAATCGTCAAAAAAGCCTGATTGGGAGCATAATACCGATGTTGCAAAAAGAATTGATCAACTAATTGATGATATCTTATGGGATCTAGAAAAAAATACCGGAATGAAATTTCTAAATTCTCTTGATATTATAAAAATAGCTCGTTCAATTGGTATTAATAACTATGGAAGATAATGTAACAGTTATTTATAAAGATATTAAATATGCTAATATTAAGGTAAGACCATCGCTTGAAGTGGTTATAACTGTTCCATTTGGTACTGAATCGGGTAAAATAGATAGTATATTAGATAAGCGTAGGAGTTGGATAAAAAAGCAGTTGACTTATTTTAATGATAGGCAACATCATATCAAAGAATATGTTAGCGGTGAGAGTACCCAGTTTTTAGGTAAAAATTATCGCCTAAAAATAATGCATTCGAATGAAGAAAAAGTAAAACTCTCTGGTGGGTATTTAAATGTATGGGTTAAAATAGTGACTGATTCGCATTCAAAGAAGCGATTGGTTGATGAATGGCTTAAAGACAAAGCAAAATTTCATTTCTCTAAGCTTCTTGATAAGTATTCAAAAATAGTTGGTGTTAGTATAGATAAATTTTCTATTCGTTGTATGAAAACTCGTTGGGGTTCTTGTAATCCTAAAAAATCATATATCAATATTAATATTGAATTAATTAAAAAATCTCTAGATTTGATAGAGTACGTGGTTCTACATGAACTTACCCATTTAGTTCATTACAATCATACTGTAGAATTTTATGATTTTATGACACTACATATGCCAAACTGGAAAATTAGAAAAAATAAATTAGAAAATATATGAGATTAAATAAACTTATTCATAGACCAATACTTGCAAGTGTTATATCTCTTATAATAGTTATATGTGGGGCAGTTGCGGCGTTTAATCTACCAGTTAGCCAATTTCCTAATATTTCCCCGCCATCAATCTCGATAAGAGCTCAATTCCCAGGCGCAGATGCTGAGACTTCAGCAAGGGTGGTAGCCGCCCAAATTGAAAACCACCTAAACGGAATGTCAAATCTACTGTATATGGCAACTACAACCTCAGCAACAGGTGGTATCTCGATTAATCTAACATATGAAGTAGGTACTGACTTAAATGATGCAATTGATGAGGTACTAAACCGAATTTATGCAGCAATGTCATTATTGCCACCCGTAGTTCAGAAGCTTGGGGTTACTGCTAGGAAAAGTTCTCCTGATCAGCTAATGACGGTAGCTTTTTATGCTGATCCGTATTTAGAGCCAAAGTTCGTGAGTAACTACCTTCAAAGAACTGTAGAAAATGATTTATTATTATTGCCAACAGTAGGTAATATAAGCGTATTTGGTACTGGTGTTTTTGCTATTCGCATTTGGTTAGATCCAAATAAAATGCAATATTACGGGGTTGGGGTTAGTGATATACAGTCAGTTATCAAAGACCAAAACCAAGAGTTTGTGATAGGGCGAACCAATGCACCTCCTGGTGCTACAGGGGACAAAACACTATCGATAAACCTTATGGGTGGTGAAATGTATAGTACCCCAGAACAAGTTGCTAATATTGTACTAAAAAATAATGGTAATCAGATAGTGCGGATTAAAGATGTTGCTCGTGTTGAAATGGGGGCTAATGCGTATAGCACTATTTCTGAAATTGATTTTAGGGATAAAAGTGGTAAGTTTAAGTTTTATCCTAGTTCAATAATGCAGGTGTATTTAATACCAAATGCTAATCAATTAGAAGCTAAAAAGCAAATTTTAGATAGGCTAAAAGAAGATGAAAAAAGTTTTCCAAACGGACTTCATTACAGAGTAACTAATGATAATTCGCGTTTCGTACAAGCATCTGTGCATAATGTAGTTGATACGCTATATATTGCTTTTATACTTGTTGGTATAGTTATTTTGATATTTTTACAAAATTTAAGAGCTAGTTTAATTGCTGTTTGTAGTATCCCTGTAGCTATAATTGGAACCCTCGCGTTTTTGTATTTATTTGGCTTTAGTATAAATACCTTAAGTTTATTTGCTCTTGTCTTAGCTATTGGTATTGTTGTAGATGATGCAATTGTAATTATTGAGAATATAGAACGACTAAGAAATCAATACCCTGATAAGAAATTAAGTTTGATAATCGAGCTTACTCTAAAAGAAGTGATGAGTGCGGTAATTGCTATTGTACTTGTTTTAAGCGTTGTATTTGTGCCTATTATGGCCTTAGGCGGTGTTAGTGGGATTATGTATCGGCAGTTTGCAGTGACTATAGCTTGTGCTGTAGTATTATCTGGAGTGTCAGCTCTTACATTTACCCCAGCATTGAGCAAATTAATTCTTAAAAATCATGTCAAAAAAATTAAATTAAACAAATTTGATAGAGTTTTTCAAAAACTTACTGATTTTTATGTAAAAACCGCAGGCAAAATGATTGACCACCCTAAAGCCGCCTGTATAGTTTGGTTAACTATAATTGTGATAACAATTGGAATATTTAAAAACGTCTCTACAGATTTTGTGCCACTGGAAGACCAAGGGGTTATCATGGCAACAATTAATCTTCCAACTAGTTCAAGTCTTGGGGATACTAAAAATACAGTTAATGGTTTAATGGAGAAGCTTACTAAAAACCCAAATATAGACTCAGTGCTAAGTATTGTTGGTTTGGATTTTCTTGATTCTGGTGGGCAAAAAGCATATGCTGCTTCATTTTTTATTTCGCTAAAAGATTGGAAGCTACGCCATGGTAAAAATAGTAGTGCCGATAGCATAATTAAACAAGTAAATAGATTAAATAAAGGACTAACTGGAGTTACTATTAGAGCTTTTAATCAACCACCGATGCGTGGGCTAAGTACTACTGGGGGTGCTGAATTTTATCTTGAGGATAGGGTGGTTGGTAATCCGCATATACTTCAAGGTGTAGCCGATGATTTAATCAAACGTCTAAAAAAACATAAGGAAATAGCTAATAGTTATCAAACATTGGATACAAATGTGTTACAAATATCATTATTACCTAATATAGCCCTGGCGAAATTTTATGGAGTTAATCTACAAGATATTTATAATGCTATGCAAACAATGTATAGTAATAATAATGTTAATTTTGTATATATAATGCAAGATTTGGCGTGGATAATTATGGAAGCAGATTATCCATTTAGAGCAACCATTGATGGGCTTAGAAATGTATATGTTAGTAATGATAAAGGTATTCAAGTGCCAATTGATAGTTTGGTTAAAGAATCAGAAACTAGAAATGCACCAGTAGTACAAAGGTTTAATGGTTTTATTGCAACAAAAATCACTGTTACGCCAAATAAAGGTTATACATTGGGGGATGCAGTACAAGTTATTAGCAGTGAATTAGGCACAATTCCTAAAGGCTATGATTATGAGTGGTTTGGCACTAGTTATCAGCTTAAACAATCGCAAAAAACATCATTTACTGCATTTATTGCGGCATTTATTATGATTTATCTTGTATTAGCGGCGTTATTTGAAATGTGGCGTTTGCCATTGGTGGTGCTAATGGGGGTGCCATTTGCATTATTTGGGGCTGGACTAATTCTACTAGTTAGTATGAAGCCCAATGATTTATATTTTCAAATTAGTTTAATTGCACTACTTGGTTTATCAGCAAAAAACATTATATTATTAGTAGAGTTTGCTCTACAGCATTTTAATAAGGGGCACAGTGCTAAAGAAAGTGCGCTTCATGCACTACGGGAACGGTTTAGGCCTATTGTGATGACGTCAGTTACTTTTATTTGTGGGACGTTGCCGCTAGTGTTTGCTACAGGAGCTGGTGCAAATGCACAACACTCTGTAGGTTTAGGTATAATTGGTGGTATAATAGGTTCAGTATTTTTAGCTACACTATTAACTCCAGGCTTTTTTGTTTTAGTTATTTCGAAAAAATCTTTGAAGGAATGATTACTGATTTTATGGTGTTAGCTTTGGGGGTAAAGAGAAAAAATGAAAAAAATACTAATAGCGATTTTTTGTATTTTAGGTTTTAATAGTGCTTTTGCTGTTTTTTTTGGTTTAAGTAATTATGTTCTTGAAAAAAATAATATTAGCAAATATCCAAACGGTATTTACGGGGTATTTATAGATTATGAGCTAAGTGGAGCGGTTAAGCAAAGTCTTAGCAATAGTTGTATTATTCAGAAAGATTCTACTTCGGTACAGTCTGCCGAATGTCGCCAAGATAAAAATGGGGACTTTCTTACTAGTTATTTGAAAATGGAAAATTTGATCAATGTAGATAAAGGTACGAGCTGTGTTTTGAATATCATGTTTTATGATAAATCTGATTTGTTAATCCAAAAAAGGCCGCTATCATCTTATAATAATTGTCAATGGGTTCCAATACCCAAAGATACTTCAATTGATGTAGCACGTAAATACATTATTAAAATTGAAGGCGTAAATATTCCAACCGTAGAGTCTTTAGCCACTGAAAGTAAAACTTAATATTTATAGTTATTATATGTTAAAATCTGATTATGTTTGAAAGGTTATAAGAACGAATGCGTAAAAGTTTATATAAAATATTTTGGGTAGTTGCTGTTATTGCAATTCTTGTTTTTTTGGTTCAATTTTTCCATTTGCGTCAATATCTAGGTGTTGAGGGGTTTAATAATTACCATAATCAATTAGTAGCTTATTCTAACAGCCATACTGGTGTATTTGTTTTTTCGTATATAGTTGCTTATATAGTATTAATTGCTTGTTGTATTCCAGGTACTATCTTATTTGATCTAATTGCTGGTTTTCTTTTTGGAATAGTTGGTGGTACGGTTTTGGTATTATTTAGCTATCTAGTAGGTGCTTGTCTTAATTTTATTATTGTACGTTTATTCTT
>CANMQR010000015.1 GCA_947499925.1 Neisseriaceae bacterium | reverse complement strand
TGAAGAAATTCAAGCAAAAATCATCAAACAAATTGCTTGGGCAGTATTAATTAGTGTGACAATTCAAGCTATATATGGGTTTTTACAGTATACGGGACAAGCCGCAAACTATAGAGACTACATGTTATTTGGTGGTAGTAGTGACTCAAATATATTTGGTAATATTGGGCAGAAAAATGATTATGCTGACTTTATTTCAATTGGTGTTTTTGCCTTGGCATATCTGTATTTTATTCGCCAGATTAATTTAGCTGTATTTGCACTGTATGCATTATTTTTTGGATTTATCATTACAGTTAATACTTCACGTACATCATTTGTATATTTTATTCTAGCGTTATTAGCAACTATCGGTTTTATGATTTTTAATCGCAAAAAACACCTGACTAACAATAGGCAGGTATTGGTTTTGATCCTCTCAATGATTGTTGGCTTATTTATATTAGAAGCCTTTTTACCTAAAATAATAGCAGCTTTTTCAACTAGTCATGCCGATGCTAATTCTGGCTTATATAGATTTAGTGAAAGTAACATCGGTCAATCAACGTATAGACGTTTTTATGAGTGGTACAAAGATATTATTATTTTTATCCACCATCCTATTTTTGGGATTGGCTGGTACCAGTATCCTCACGAAGCAATTTATCTAATGAATACAGAACGCTTTATGTATATTCCTGCAAATTCTGCATTATATACTCATAGCCATAATAGTCCGTTAAATATTTTGGCTGAGACTGGAATAATTGGGTTTGCAATAACAATGGTATATGGTTTTGGATATTCATTATATCGGATGTTTAAGAATTTTAATAATTATCATACATTATTTGTTGCTTTTATGATACTGACAATTTTTGGTCAAAGTTTCTTTCAGTATCCATTATGGTACGCATACTTCTTGATGTTTTTTATATTGTTTTTATCACTTGATAAACCTATTTATCAAATTGATAACTCAAAAACAATTAAAGGGATTGCAACTTTAGTTTTATTAGTGTTTTTAGGTGTTGGTTATTTGAATATCCAAACGTATAATCAAATGTTAACTTATACTCAAGTACCTGAAGATGCTGATGATTATGCTAATAATCTACAGCAGCTAGAAAAGTTTGCGGACAGTGACTCAATATGGGCAATGCCGGCACTTTTAGTGATGGACAATTATATATTGCCTACATCGCCAAAAACAAATGCGGCAATGTCACCGGAAGATCAGGTTAAATATGTTGATAAATTGGCCAATGTAGTTCCGTATCCAGGAGCTATTTTCAAACAAATTATTAGTCATAAGGTTATTGGTGATACCAAAGGGTCTTTGGCTTATGCTAATTTATTGGCTCATGCCTTTCCATATTTTAAAGATAAATTTGCTGACCAATTGCAATCAAGTCCAGCATTTAGTGATGAAGTAGCGGCAATACGTGGTTTCCAATATGAGGATAGATCAATATTTGCTAAGAAATTAAAGTAAGATTAATATTTAACAGAGGTTGCCTTTACAGCGGCCTTTATATAAAACAAGATAAGGATTGTAAGAATGGATATTGTAGCTAATAATTTTGTGCCTGTAGTTGTAGAGCAAAGTGCTAGGGGTGAGCGTTCGTTTGATATATACTCGCGACTTTTACGGGAACGAATTATATTTTTGGTTGGTGAAGTAAATGACCAAACGGCTAATGTAGTTGTTGCTCAAATGTTATTTCTTGAAGCTGAAAACCCAGATAAGGATATTTATTTTTATATAAATTCTCCAGGTGGTTCAGTTACAGCTGGGATGTCGATTTATGATACTATGAATTTTGTAAAATGTGATGTTAATACCTTATGTATTGGACAAGCTTGTAGCATGGGGGCTTTTTTGTTGTCTGCTGGTACTAAGGGTAAACGTTTTGCGCTACCTAGTTCACGCATTATGATTCATCAGCCTTTAGGCGGGTTTCAAGGGCAGGCTTCAGATATAGAAATTCATGCAAAAAATATTTTATTCATGAAACAGCATTTGAATGAATTATTGGCAAAACACACAGGGCAAACCCTTGAAAAAATTCAAAATGACACTGATAGAGATAATTTCATGACGTCAATTGAGGCTTCTGAGTATGGATTAATAGACTCAGTTTTAAATAATAGACGTGAATTAGATAAGGAAAATGTTAAATGATAAACAAGCATTGTGCCTTTTGTGGGCGTGGTGAAAAGCAAGTTGCACATCTAATTGAGGGTAACGAGGGCTTTATTTGTAATGATTGTATAAATAACTGTGTAGCAATTTTAAAAAACTCGGTGGAAGCTAATAAAAACTCTGAATTTGCTACTTTTAAACCAGCGCCAACTCCTAAAGAGATTAAAGCTGAGCTTGATAAATACGTTATTGGTCAAGAACATGCTAAGAAAATTTTAGCTGTCTCAGTATACAACCATTATAAGAGAATTGGTGATATGACTGATGATGGGGTTGAATTAGCTAAAAGTAATATTTTATTAATTGGGCCAACTGGTTCTGGTAAAACATTATTAGCCCAGACTTTGGCGCGTTTTCTTGATGTGCCATTTGCTATTGCTGATGCTACGACCTTAACTGAAGCAGGCTATGTAGGTGATGATGTAGAAAATGTATTAGTAAGGCTATTACAAAGCTGTGATTTTGATGTAAAAAAAGCCCAAAAAGGCATTATATATATTGATGAAATAGATAAGATTGCTCGGAAATCAGAAAATACTTCGATTACCCGTGATGTTTCTGGTGAAGGTGTGCAACAAGCTCTTCTAAAACTAGTTGAGGGAACGGTAGCCAATGTGCCTCCTCAAGGTGGGCGTAAGCATCCAGGGCGTGAAATGATTGCTATTGATACTAGTAATATACTATTTATTTGTGGTGGTGCGTTTGATGGTTTAGAAAAAATTGTTCAGATGCGAAGTACCAAATCAGGTATTGGTTTTGGAGCTCAGGTAGTTTCTAAAGATAATGTTGCTAATAAAAATAAATACTTGATGGAAGCGCAGCCACATGATTTAGTTCGTTTTGGTCTTATTCCTGAGTTTATTGGAAGACTTCCTGTACACGCTGTGCTATCTGAACTTGATGAAGATAGTTTAATAGCAATTTTAACTGAACCAAAAAATGCTCTTATCAAGCAGTATGCTAAATTATTTAGAATGCAAAATATCGAGTTATCTTTTGATAATGAAGCAATACATGCAGTTGCCAAAAAAGCACTTAGCCGTAAGACGGGTGCAAGAGGGCTACGTTCGATATTAGAGAGTATACTACTTGAGACAATGTATGAGTTACCAACTATGGAAAATGTGTCGAAGATTACTATTACAAAAGCTGTAGTTGATGATAATGATCAGCCATTAGTTACCAACCTAGAAGCGGTATCATAGTATTTATTTAATACTATTGCTTATTTTTAGAGTATCGGTTATAATAATGTATTAGAGTTAAGGTGAGCCTGTTCAGGCTCGCTTTTTTTGTTTTATAAAGAATTAAAGCTATGAAATTAAATACAATATTGGAACAAACAGTACCTGGCTTAGGGTACGAGCTTGTTGATGTAGAGATTGCTCCGTCAAAGCTTGTTAGGGTGTATATCGATAAAGAAGGCGGAATTACGATTGAAGATTGTGAAATTGTATCTAACCATCTAAGTAAATTATTATTAGTTGAGGAAATTGCTTTTAATCGATTAGAAGTGTCATCTCCTGGAATTGAGCGACCTTTAAAGAAAATTGAAGATTATATTCGATTTAAAGGTAGGGTTGCAAAGATTAAAACTCGCGAACTAATAAATGGAGAAAAGGTATTTCAAGGTGTTATTAATTCTGTAGAAGGTAATACTATAGTACTTGGGCTTGAAAATGGTAATGCGGTTGATATTGATTTTTCGATTATAAGCCGTGCAAGATTAATTTTTGAATTTAAAAAAGCGAAAGGGTAAGAATGAGTAAGGAAGTATTGTTACTGGTTGATGTGTTAGCCAAAGAAAAAAATTTGGATAAGGAAGTTGTTTTTGATAGTCTTGAAAAAGCTCTTGCAATTGCAACTAAAAAAAGTTATGAAGGTGAATTCCCGGAAATTGACGTATTAATTGATAGAAATACAGGAAAATACAAGACTATTCGTAAATGGAATGTTGTTAGTGATGTTGATTTCTATGATGATGATAAAGAGTTATCATTAAGTGATGCCATCGAAAAATATGGTGAAGCTGAAATTGGTGATAGTATTGAAGATGAGATTGCTAATATCGATTTAGGACGTGTTTCTGCACAAACTGCAAGAAATATTATTGCTCAAGGAATCAAAGATGCAGAGCGCGAACAAGTTCTAAATGAATACTTATCGCGTAATCGTGGGGTTGTTATTGGTAAAGTTCGTAAATTTGAACGTGGTAATGTTATTGTTGATTGTGGGCGCGTTGAAGCTATCATTATGAAAAATGATTTAATCCCACGTGAAGTACTACAACCTGGTGATCAAGTTAAAGGCTATCTTGATAAGAATGATCTAGTAGTTAAAAATGGTCGTATTTCTATTAGCCGTGCAAGTAATGAATTTTTAGCAAAACTTTTAGAAAACAATATCCCAGAAGTTGCTTCAGGTCGTGTAGAAGTTAAGGCAATTGCTCGTGAACCTGGTATTCGTGCCAAAGTATCAGTTACTACAACTGACTCAAGAATAGATGCTAAGGGTGCGTGTATTGGGTTTAGAAATCAAAGGGTAGATAGTGTATCAGCTGAATTAGCTGGTGAAAACATCGATATTATTGATTACGATGCTGATTTGGCGCAGTATACTATCAATGCTCTAGCTCCTGCTGAAATTGAAAGTATTGTTGTTGACGAAGAAAAAAGAGTTGTTGAAGTAATAGTTGATGATGAGAAGCTTGGTGCTGCAATTGGCCCTGATGGGGTGAATGTGCGTTTGGCTGGACGTTTGGTTGGCTGTATAATTAATATCTTTGGTAAATCTGAAGCAGATACTATTCATAGTGGTGAGCGCGTTGATTTGATAAAAATGTTTAATTCAGCTCTTGATGTAGATGATGAAATTTCTGAAATTTTAGTCGATAATGGATTTAGCACTCTTGATGAAGTAGCTTATGTTGATATTAATGATTTAACTTCAATTGAAGAATTTGATGAAGATATCGCATCTCAATTACAAGAAAGAGCAAAAAACAAGGTATTATCTAAGACTATTTTACATAAAGATGCTATGGATAAATTAGCTCTTGAACTAAATAGTATAGTGAAATTCTCGCGCGACGTTCTTTTGAAATTGGCAGAAGCAAATATTAAATCAATTACCGATTTTGCTGATTTATCAGGTGATGAGTTAATGGAAATTATAAGTATTGATTTAGATACTGCGAATAAACTAGTATTAAAGGCGCGTGAGGCATCCGGCTATTTTAATGAATAAGGTGATTAATATGTCAAGAACAATTAATGAATTTGCAGAAGAGTTAGGCGTAGATCATAATATGCTGATTGCAAATCTTGCACAATCAGGAATAATTAAAACCGGAACTGATGAAGTTTCTCCTGAAGATAAAGCAAAACTTATTGCTTTTTTAGGAAGCGCCCAAACCAGTAAGCCAAAATTATCTTTGGGTAAGAAAAAAACCACTGAAGCTAAGGTTGAAGATGTAAAACCATCTTCAAAAACACTTGATGGCGGCAAAGTTAAAGTTGAAATTAAACGTAAAAAGACCTTAGTGCGTAATTTTGCGAGCAAAGAAGAAGAGCCGCAACCTATAGTAGAAGAGGTGGTTGTTGAAGCTCCTAAGGTAGAAGAAGTTCCTGCTGAAGCTACAAAAATTGAAGTTGTAGCAGAGGTATTTGCTCCAACTGTAATTGATATTGCAGTAGAAAAACCTGCTAAAGCTAAAGTTAAATTTGAGACGGATGAAGAGCAAGATGCTAGAAAAGGCAAGACTTCATTTGGTAAATTAGTTAAAAAACCGCAAAAAATGAAAGTTATTGGTAAGACTGACTCTAGTCTTGACGATGGTGTTATAGAAGATGTTGATGTTAACGATATTATTAACATAGTAGCCGATGTTCCAGTTGCAGTTCCTGTAATCGATACATATAGACCAAAACATACACATAACCATCGTCCTGACAAATCGCGGCATATCAAAATGCCAAAAGTGCAGGAGTTTCAAAAACCAGATAAACCCCAACAGCTAGAAATAAGTATTCCTGAGATGATTACGGTTAGTGATTTAGCTCACAAAATGTCGGTTAAAGCCTCAGAAGTCATTAAAAACCTAATGAAAATGGGTGTGATGGTAACAATTAATCAATCACTTGACCAAGATACGGCAGTTCTTATAGTTGAAGAGCTAGGGCATACCGCTAAACTTAGTAAAGCTGATGATCCTGAAAGTTTCTTAGAAGATGTTATTAAACGCGAAGAGTCTGATTTAGTCCATAGAGCGCCGATTGTTACTATTATGGGTCACGTTGACCATGGTAAGACATCATTACTTGATTATATCCGTAAGGCTAAAGTAGCCCATGGTGAAGCAGGTGGTATTACTCAGCATATTGGTGCGTACCACGTTGATACAGGGCATGGGATTATTACCTTTTTAGATACTCCAGGTCATGAAGCATTTACACAGTTAAGAGCTCGTGGAGCCCAACTAACTGATATAGTTATTTTGGTCGTTGCCGCGGATGATGGTGTAATGCCTCAAACTATCGAGGCAATACATCATGCAAAAGCTGCAGGTGTGCCTGTAGTTGTTGCAATTAATAAAATGGATAAGCCAGATGCAACTCCAGATAAAGTTAAGCAAGAACTTACTCAATATGAAATCGTAACTGAGGAATGGGGTGGAGATGTAATGTGCGTTCCTATTTCAGCACTCACAGGTATGGGGATAGATAATCTTCTTGATACTATTTTATTACAAGCAGAAGTATTAGAACTAAAAGCTCCAATTAATGCTCCTGCAAAAGCTGTAGTGATAGAATCAAGACTTGACAAAGGTCGCGGGTCTGTTGTGACGGTTTTGGTTCAAAGCGGTACTCTCAAGCGTGGTGATATGGTATTAGCTGGAACTACTTATGGTAAGGTTCGTGCCATGATGGATGAACTTGGGCATCAGGTTAATGTTGCAGGTCCATCTATTCCGGTGGAACTGTTAGGTTTAGCTGATGTACCATCTGCAGGTGACGATATGATAGTTGTTAGTGATGAGAGAAAAGCTCGAGAAATTGCGGCTTTTAGACAAGATAAACAACGTCAAGAAAAATTAGCTCGTCAACAAAGTGCCAAATTAGAAAATCTGTTCTCAGGAATTAATGAAGGCGTGGTACAAAATATCCCCGTGATTATTAAATCTGACGTACAAGGTTCTTTTGAAGCAATAACGGGGTCTCTTGAGAGATTGTCTACTGGTGAGATTAAAGTTCAGGTAATCCATGCTGCAGTTGGCGGGATAAATGAATCTGATATTAACTTAGCTAATGCTTCAAATGCGTTGGTGATTGGGTTTAATACTCGGGCTGATTCTAATGCCAAAAAACTAGCTGAGGCTAATGGTATTGAGATACGTTATTATAATATTATTTATGAAATTATTGATGATGTCAAAGCTGCTATGACTGGTATGTTATCGCCTGAGAAGAAAGAAATAATTACTGGTAATGTATCAATTCGTCAACTATTTAGTGTGGGTAAACTAGTAATTGCCGGTTGTATGGTAACTGATGGTGTTATCAAACGCAATTCAAAAATTAGATTAATTCGTGATAGCATGGTAATTCATGATGGTGAATTAAGCTCTTTGAAGCGTTTTAAAGATGATGCTAAAGAAGTTAAATCTGGTTATGAATGTGGGCTATCATTGAGTGATTATAATGATCTTAAAGAAGGCGATATATTAGAAGCTTATGAAATTACTGAAGTTAAACGTACGCTTTAATATTATTTTTGGCATATATGTGCTACTAACTTCATTTCTAGTTAGTAGCTGTGCTACTTTATATGGTCAAAATAATCGTGAGGTGACGGTTCATTCAATACCAGATGGTGCCAAACTATATATGAATGGTGTTGAGTATGGTATGAC